>DATIPL010000801.1:0-1707 GCA_035471965.1 Gammaproteobacteria bacterium | reverse complement strand
GGTGCGCGCGCGGCTTGCGAGCTTCAACCGGGAGCTGGAGGAGGCGGCCAAGGACCTGGGCGCGAGCGAATGGCAGACCTTCCGCGACGTGCTCATTCCGTTCATGCGGCCCGGACTGGTGGCCGGCGGCCTGCTCGCCTTCACCCTTTCGCTGGACGACTTCGTGATTACCTTTTTCACCTCCGGGCCTGATACGGTAACTTTTCCGGTCAAGGTGTACTCCATGGTGCGATTCTCGGTGACTCCGGAAGTCAACGCCGCTTCGGCGGTGCTCATCGTCATCACCGTGGTGCTCACCACCATTGCCCTGTGGATCCAGGGGAGGATGGAGAAAAAGTGAACGGCGAAGCCGATACCATCATCGAGATCCGCGGCGTCACCAAGCGCTTCGGTAACGTGGTGACGGCGGTGGACGATGTCTCGCTGGACATCAGGTCCGGCGAGTTCTTTGCCCTCCTCGGTCCATCCGGCTGCGGCAAGACGACCCTGCTCCGGATCCTGGCCGGCTTCGAATCGCCGACGCTCGGTGAGGTGCGCATCGCCGGAAGAAATGTGGCCGGCGTGCCCCCCAATCGGCGCGACGTCAATATGGTGTTCCAGTCCTACGCCGTGTTTCCCCACATGACCGTCGCAGACAACGTCGGCTACGGGCTCAAGGTCACCGGAACGCCGAAGGCGGAAATCGACTCGCGGGTGGACGAGGCGCTGGCGCTGGTTCAGCTCGGGGGCTACGGCGGGCGGAAGCCGGACCAGCTTTCAGGCGGCCAGCGCCAGCGGGTGGCGCTGGCGCGGGCGCTGGTGAAGAAGCCCCAGGTACTGTTGCTGGACGAGCCGTTGTCGGCGCTGGACGCCAAGCTGCGCGAAGCGATGCAGCTCGAGCTCGTGGGTCTCCAGCACGCCGTGGGCATCACCTTCGTCATCGTCACCCACGACCAGGATGAGGCGCTCTCCATGGCGGATCGCATCGCCGTCATGGACAGCGGCCGGGTCCGCCAGGTGGCGCCGCCGGAGGAGCTGTACGAGTTTCCGAGCTCGCGGTTCGTCGCCGACTTTATCGGAAAGATGAACCTGTTCCAGGGCCGCGTCACGCGCGGCGCCAACGACAACAGCGAGGTCGACGTGGAAGGCCTGGGCGCCGTGCGACTGCCCCCGGGAAGAAGCCTGAGCGGTGAAATCGGGATTGCCGTGCGCCCGGAAAAGGTCAAGGTCTCCGCGGAGCGCCCGCAGTCGGAAGCCGTCGCCTTCGAAGCCAGGCTCGACAACATCGCCTACCACGGCAGCGAGAGCCATCTCTTCCTCACCACCGACGGCGGCGTCCGTATCGCCGTGACGCTGCAAAACGACTCCCGCAGCGTGACGCGGTATCAAGCCGGGGAACGTCTCTGGGTGAGCTGGGCGCCGACGGACACGCTGGTGCTGGAGGATTGACTGCTGCTGCGTGGTGCAGAGAGTGATTATTGGCGTGTATGGATGGTAGGCAGTAGATGGTAGATGGGGAAGAAAGAGCGCTCAATTTTCCCGCCCCCATCCACCATATTCCGATATTCGACATTCGATATTCGATCTTCGTAACCGAACTCACGACGCCCGCCCGGGCGACATCTCTGACCGAGTCGCATCACTCTCAGCCTTCTCCGCATTCCGATCCCTCGCCATCAGCACATACACCGCCGGCACCACGAACAGGGTGAACAGCGTGCCGATGCC
>DATIPL010000800.1:0-3543 GCA_035471965.1 Gammaproteobacteria bacterium | reverse complement strand
GCCACGGTGTCGTTCTCGTTGACGACCGGCACCACGCCGTAACGAAGCAGAGTGCGTAAAGTGCTCCTGGCGTTGAGATACCTTCCTCGGTGGGCCACATCCTCATGGGTCAGGAGGATCTGTGCGGTGTGGGTGCCGTGGGCCTGAAAACAGGACTCGTAGACCTGAATCAGCCCCATCTGGCCGACGGCGGCAAGCGCCTGCAGCTCGTATACCGCTTCCGGGCGCTTTTTCAGGCCCAGCCGGCTGATGCCCTCGACAATGGAGCCCGAAGAGACCAGCACCACGTCGACACCGCGGTTGCGCAGCTTGGACATCTGGTCCACCCACACCCGAATGCTTTCCCGGTCCAGACCCCGGCCTTCATCGGTCAGCAGGGCGCTGCCAATCTTAATCACCCAGGGACGCTTACGCGCCGGCGTTGTGGCTTTTCGACTCACTGGTTTGACTCGAGATGGGCGGCAATGCGTTCGCACAGCGCTTCGCAGCCCTCTCCCGTGGCCGCGGAAATTCTGAACACCGGGCCCCGCCACTGAAGCGCGTCGACAATTGTGTCACAGCGCGCCGTGCGCGACGCCTCGTTCAGAAGATCGATCTTGTTCAGCACCAGCCACCGCTCGCGCTCCGCCAACCCCTGGCCGAATTTTTCCAGTTCGGCGCCGACCGCTCGCGCGTCCGCCGACGGGTCGTGTTCGCCCTCCGCCGGCGCCACGTCGACCAGATGGAGCAGCAGCCGGGTTCGGGCCAGGTGTTTCAAGAAGCGAATGCCGAGCCCCGCGCCCTCCGCCGCTCCCTCAACGAGTCCCGGGATGTCGGCCACTACGAAGCTCCGATCCGGCCCCACCCGCACTACGCCGAGATGAGGATAGAGCGTGGTGAACGGATAATCGGCCACTTTCGGGCGCGCGGCGGAGACCGCGCGAACAAAAGTTGATTTTCCCGCGTTGGGCAGCCCCACCAGCCCGACATCCGCCAGCAGCTTGAGCTCGAGCTTCAGCATTCGCGATTCGCCCGGCTTGCCGGAGGTGGTCTTTCGGGGGGCCCGGTTGGTGCTGCTCTTGAAACGAGCGTTGCCGAGTCCGCGGCCCCCTCCCCTGGCCACCAGCAGACGGGTTCCATCTTCCAGCAGCTCGCCGATGGCCTCACCCGTCTCCGCATCGCTCACCACGGTGCCCGCAGGCACCGCAACCAGAAGATCGTCGCCGCGTTTGCCGGTGCGGTCGCTGCCCTGGCCGTGCCCGCCGGAGCGGGCCTTGAAGTGGCGCCTGTAGCGGAAATCGACGAGGGTGTTGAGGGCGGCGTCGGCCACCAGATAGACGTCCCCGCCGTCTCCCCCGTCCCCGCCATCCGGGCCGCCCTTGGGGAGGTACCTCTCGCGGCGAAAGCTCAAGCAACCGTTGCCGCCGCGGCCGGCGTCCACGCGAATCGTTACCTCGTCGACGAACCGCAGTACCGCCTCAGAATTCAGATGGCCCGGCAGCGCCGGGGGCCGTTACCTGTCGGCACCGCATCAGCACATTTCGGTGAAAAATCATTTCACTCGCTCCTTGTCTACCCCCCTGCCCCCACTCGTCGCGCGGGGAAGGGAACCCGTCGGGAAACCTCGACCATCGGCGTTTCGTGCAAGTCCTCGTTTTCTAAATTTGCGGCCGCGCATATGAAAAACCCCGTCGGGGACGGGGTTCTTCGTGGCCGCGCGTATATTCCTCGGTTACTGGGGAATGACGCTCACCACTTTTCGGATCTTCGGGCCCTTGTCCTCGAACTTCACCAGGCCATCGGCCTTGGCGAACAGCGTATGGTCGCGGCCGAGACCCACGTTCACGCCC
Organism: Gammaproteobacteria bacterium; assembly: GCA_035471965.1. Lineage (GTDB taxonomy): Bacteria > Pseudomonadota > Gammaproteobacteria > HK1 > HK1 > CAMYJH01. The sequence goes on along the minus strand of DATIPL010000800.1, from coordinate 1,714 downwards.
GGATGGATCCTGGTGCCCCGCTGGCGGACGATGATGCTTCCCGCTTTGACCAGCTCGCCGCCGAAGCGCTTGACGCCGAGTCGCTTGCTCTGTGAATCGCGGCCGTTCTTGCTGCTGCCGCCTGCTTTCTTGTGTGCCATGTGTACGCTCCTCAGGCTGCGCTTTCTGTCCTGGCGGACTTGGACTTTCCTCCGCCCGCGATGCCGGTGATTTCCAGCTCGGTATAGTCCTGCCGATGGCCCTTGGTGCGCAGATAGTTCTTGCGCCGCTTGAACTTGACCACCTTGATTTTGCGATCACGTCCGTGGGCGATCACCTTCGCCGACACCTTGCCGCCCTTGACGTAGGGCGCGCCGACGTCGACGCCCTCGCCCTCGCCCACCATCAGCACCTTGTCAAATTCCACCTTGGCGCCCGCGTCCGCGGCCAAACGCTCCACCCGCACGGTTTCGCCCTTCCGGACCCGGTACTGCTTGCCGCCCGTGACAATCACCGCATACATTCCGCGTCGCTCCAAACCGTTGCCGAAACCGGCAACCTGGCAAAAATGAATCGAGCATTTTAGGGTCATCCGCCCGCCGGAACAAGGTTTTACCGGGCGCCTGCCGCGTCGCGCCGCCCGGCCCGGCAGGTATAATCGGCGGAAACTCATTCGATTCCTGACACCCCCATGCCCCGGCTCAGCGCTCCCCGCTCCATTTCCGCCACGGCGCTGGATCTCGACCCGATCCAGCAGCCCGTCGCGGCGGATCTGAAGGCCGTGGACCGGCTCATCGAGGCACGGCTTCAGTCGGAGGTGGCCCTGGTCAACCAGGTGGCCCAGCACATTATCTACAGCGGTGGCAAGCGACTGCGCCCCCTGGTGGTGCTGTTGAGCGCGCGGGCATTCGGTTATTCGGGAACCCAGCACATCGAGCTCGCCGCCATCGTCGAGTTCATCCATACCGCCACGCTTCTCCACGACGACGTGGTGGATGCGTCCATGCTCCGCCGCGGCCAGGAAACCGCCAACGCCGTCTTCGGCAACGAGGCCAGCGTGCTGGTGGGCGATTTTCTCTACTCCCGTTCCTTCCAGATGATGGTGGACATCGCCAGCATGCGCATCATGGAAATCATGGCCGACACCACCAACGTAATCGCCGAAGGCGAGGTGCTGCAGCTTCTCAACTGTCACGATCCGGACACCAGCGAAGCGCGGTATCTCAAGGTGATTCGGTCGAAAACCGCCAAGCTGTTCGAGGCCGCGGCCCAGGTGGGTGCGGTCCTGAGCGGCGCCGCTACGAAGCATGAGCACGCGGTGGCTTCCTTTGGGCTTCACCTCGGCACGGCCTATCAGCTGGTGGACGACGTGCTCGACTACCGCGGTGCGTCCGAGACCATCGGCAAGAACGTCGGTGACGACCTGGCCGAAGGCAAACCGACGCTGCCGCTCATCCAGGCCATGCGCATCGGCACCGCGGAGGAAACAGCCATCATTCGCCGGGCCATCGAGAACGGCGGCAGGGAAGCCATCGACCTGGTGGTGGCCGCCGTTGAATCGACCGGGGCCATCGCCTACACTGCGCGCGCCGCGGCGGCTGAGGCCGACCAGGCGCTGGAGGCGCTGAGCGAGGTGCCGCCCTCTGTCTACCGGGACGCGCTCGAATCCCTCGCTGAGTTCTGCATCAGCCGCACTTACTGAACGGATCCGGATTCCGTCGTGGCGCGCTATCGG
>DATIPL010000799.1:0-2351 GCA_035471965.1 Gammaproteobacteria bacterium | reverse complement strand
AATTCTATATAACTAGACACCTAGTTATTTAGTGGAAAGCGACAGCATGACCGTGGAAGAGGCCGCACAGGGCTTTGCAGCCGCCGGTTCCGAGCCCCGGCTCGAGGTGCTGATGGCGCTCGTTCGCGCCGGCAGTGACGGTTTGACCGTGGGCGACATCCAGGACCGGGTCGGACTGCCGGCGTCCACGCTGGCGCATCATTTACGGCTTCTCGCGGCGGGCGGGCTCATCGAGCAGGAGCGTCGGGGCCGCGCGGTGATCACGCGGGCGGCTTACCCCCGCATCGAGGAGCTCGCCGGCTTCCTGCTCAAGAACTGCTGCGCCGAGGCAAAAGGGGCGAAGCCCGCTCGCCGCGCCGCGCGTTAACCCAGGGAACCGCCATGACCGAGCTCGTACTCAAAAGTTTCGACGGACTGCGCAAGGGCGCCGACCGGATCGCATCGGTATGGGCCCTGATCCTTTCGATCCCGCTCGCAGTGGCGCTCGTCGACCGGGCGCAGCTCGGTGCCATCCTGCAAATCGCGTTGACCGCGCTCGCCGGCACGCTGCCCTACATCGCGGTCGCGGTGCTGCTGATCGCTTATCTGAAAGCGAGCGGCGCCGAATCCCTGGTGGCCAGAGCCTTCGAGGGCCGCGAGACGCGGATGATCCTGCTTGCGGCCCTGTTCGGCGGACTTGCGCCGTTCTGCTCGTGCGAAGTCATTCCCTTTATCGCGGGATTGCTCGCCGTGGGCGCGCCGCTCTCGGCGGTGATGGCGTTCTGGCTGTCCTCGCCGTTGATCGATCCGCCCACGGTGCTGATCACCGCGGGCGCGCTCGGCTGGGAGTTCGCCATTGGAAAGACCGTCGCGGCCGTGGGGCTCGGCCTCATGGGCGGCTTCGGCGTGCGATTCCTGATGGCACGCGGCGCGTTCGCGCAGCCGTTGAAGGATCGCGCGAGCGGCGGCTGCTGCGGCCGCGGACCTGCGCCGTTTCAAGGCAGGCCCGTGTGGCGGTTCTGGCGCGAAGACCAGCGCGTGGAGACCTTCCGCTCGGAGGGCATGGTGAACGCCCTGTTCCTGATCAAGTGGCTTTCGCTCGCCTACTTGCTCGAGGCGCTGCTCATTACCTATGTGCCGGCCGACGCCATCGGCGGGGTGGTCGGTGGAGAAGGGTTACTCCCCATCGTGGTCGGCGCGCTGGTCGGTGCGCCCGCGTACCTGAACGGTTACGCCGCGCCGCCGCTGGTCGCGGGCCTCATGGAGCAGGGAATGACCGCGGGCGCTGCGATGGCCTTCATGGTCGCGGGCGCCGTGAGCTCCATCCCCGCAATGGCGGCCGTCTGGTCGCTGGTCAAGCGCCCGGTGTTCTTCGCCTACATGGGCTTCGGCATTGCCGGCGCCATCGTCATCGGCGTTGGGTTTCAGGTCGTGGTGTAACGGAAAACGGGGGTCAGAGACGGATTTCGATATTTCGGAAAAATAATCTCTGACCCGGGTTGTTGGATTGCTTTCAGGTTGCGAGCGCGCCTTCGGGAAAATCCCCGTCGCGTTCCCGGGCCTCCTGTTGACGCTGCCACATCTTGGCGTAAACGCCTTCCAAGGCGCGGAGCTCGGCGTGGCGGCCGCGCTCCACGACGACTCCGTTTTCCAGCACCAGGATCTCGTCGGCATCCACCACCGTCGACAGGCGGTGGGCGATGCACAGCGTGGTGCGTCCCTGGGAAATCTCGCGCAGGTTCCTCTGGATCTCCTGCTCGGTGTGGGAGTCGAGCGCCGAGGTCGCCTCGTCCAGCAGCAGAATGGCGGGGTCCTTGATGACGGTGCGGGCGATGGCGACCCGCTGCTTCTCCCCGCCGGAGAGCTTCAGGCCGCGCTCTCCGACGAGCGTCTGGTAGCCGTCGGGCATGGCCATGATGAAGTCGTGCACATGGGCCATTCTCGCCGCGTGCTCGATCTCGGCGGGGGTGGCGCCGGGTTTTCCGTAGGCGATGTTGTAGTAGATGGTCTCGTTGAACAGCACCGTGTCCTGGGGGACGACGCCGATGCAGGCGCGCAGCGACTCCTGGGTCACCTCGCGGATGTCCTGGCCGTCGATGCGGATCGATCCTTCAGCGACGTCGTAGAACCGGTAGAGCAGCCTGCCGATGGTCGACTTACCCGATCCGGAAGGTCCGACGACGGCAACCGTCTTGCCCGCGGGCACCTTGAACGACACGCCCTTGAGAATGGACCGGCGCACGTCATAGTCGAAACGCACGTTGTCGAAGCTGACCTCGCCGCCGCGCACGGTCAGCGGCTTTGCATCCGGCCGGTCCGCCACCTGGATCTCCTCGCCCATGAGGTCGAACATTTTTTCCATGTCGATCAGG
>DATIPL010000798.1:0-1902 GCA_035471965.1 Gammaproteobacteria bacterium | reverse complement strand
CTAGCCCGGATATTTCACCAAGGCGGACATGAACATGAAAGCGGGTACGTCAAATCAGGAACTTGAAGGCAATTTGGCTCATTTGGCCTGGCTACAGTTGGTCCTATCGGGTTTTGCGCCGCATCTGGCTTTGCATTTTGGTCGATCCCCCTTGAGCCGTAGCTACGGCTATGGCTCTGCGGGCGATCGACCAAACTGCTTTGCCAGCTACACCGCAATTCCCCGATCCTTGGTGAAATATCCGGGCTAGAAGCGGTCTAGAAGAAGTCGCGGCCCAGGAATTCCCACACCATCAGGCAACCCAGCCCGAGGATCAACACGCCGCCAAGGCGAATGAAGCGGACCAGTTGGGCTCCGAGCGCGCGGGTGAACGCGCCGGCCAGCGAGGGCTTGACGGTCAGCAGGGTGCCTTCAATGGCCATCAGCCAGCCGAAGGCAGTGATGAAGATGGGCCAGGTCGAAGACCAGTCATTGACTATGATGGCGAGAGACAATCCGGCGGCGATCATCAGCAGGCCTGTGGGGATAAAACGGCCGGGGTGAACCTCGCATTCGACGTACAGGCTGGCCCAGGCGCGGGCCCTGAGGAGGTAGGAAAGTCCCAGCGCCGTCAGGGCGATGGCGAAAATGCCGGGTATCGATCCGTGCATGAGCCCGACCGCCGGCGCTCAGGCGCGCCCCGTCAGGGTGAGCAGCAACATGATCGAGAGCAGGATCAGCACGACGCCCCCGACGCGCATCGACATCTTGATCACCGATTGAGGGAACCTGGCGTGGATTCTCACCGCTTCTGGGCTGAACAGGAAGGTCAGCCCCTTGAGCAGTATCAGCCAGCCCGCGACCGAAACCACCACCACCCAGCCGCCCGTCCAGACATTGTGGTTGAACACCACCACCAAGCCGAACACCACCGCCGCCAGGCCGGGTATGAGCAGGCGGTGGGGGCGCTCCGAGTACTCGGCCATCAGGGACAGCCAGTTCCGGGTGGCGAACAGCATCGAGCAGCCCAGCACCAGGAGCAGTGCCGAGGTGATAATGGCAACCGGCAGTGTGGCTTCGTAATCCATTGCTATCCCCCCTCAATTATATCCGGCGCCAAGGACTGCTGCCTCGTGTTCGCCGACGCTCAACGGGCATTGAAGATGGCATGCTCGCCGATGGCCGTCCACGGCATCACCTCGGCGCTGTAGGCGCGCAGAGAATCCCATACGCGCCGCGCCATGGGATCGGCCTGTGCGATCTCTTCAAGGACTTCCCCGGTCAGCCGCTGAAGCTCATCGAGCACGTCGTCCGGGAAGCGCCTCAGCTCGACGCCGTGCTCCTCGACCAGGGTCTTCAGCGCGCGACCGTTGCGGGCCTCGAACTCGGCGTACATGTCGGTGACGGCGGCCTGGCAGGCCAGCTCGACGATGGCCTGGAGATCTTCGGGAAGCGCATCCCAGGCCTCCGCGTTGACGATGGCCTCGAGTGCGCTGCCGGGCTCCTGCCAACCGGGGTAGTAATAGTAGCGTGCCGCGCGGAACAGCCCGAAGGCGAGGTCATTGAGCGGCCCCACCCATTCAGCCGCGTCGATGGTGCCGTTCTGCAAGGCGGTGAAGAGCTCAGCGCCGGGGATGTTCACCGGCGTCCCGCCCGCCCGCCGGATGACCTCACCGCCCATGCCGGGAATGCGCATTTTCAGGCCCTTGAGGTCGGTGACGCTGCGGATCTCCTTGTTGAACCAGCCGCCGGCCTGGGTGCCGGAGTTGCCCACCGGGAAAGGCACGACGCCGAACGGCGCATAGGTTTCGCGGTACAGCTCCATGCCGCCGCCGTAATAGAACCATCCGTTCAGCTCGTGCCCGCCGACACCGAAGGGCACGCCGATGAAAAACTGTGCCGCCGGGATCTTGCCCTTCCAGT
>DATIPL010000797.1:0-2707 GCA_035471965.1 Gammaproteobacteria bacterium | reverse complement strand
CCGGGAAACGCCCGAGCGTATTGAAAACGGCATGGCCGACGTCGGAATCGTGTGGACGACGGAGATCATCGAGGCCAAAAAACATGGCCGCAAAATCGACGGAGTCGCGATCCCTGCGCCGTTGAACAAATCCGACGTCGTGGGCTACGCCATCGGCGCGCTCAAAACGGGGCGCAACCCGGACAACGCCCGGCGCTACCTGGAGTACCTGACCACGGACGAGGCGCAAGATATCTATGCCAAGTACGGATTCGTCAAGGCAAGCGCCGAGGAGTTGAAGCTGCGGCCGCTTCCCGCGCCCTGACAAGGCTGCGGGCAACGCCTCGGAAGCGTAAGCGGACGAGTCGAGTTCCGGTTCGAGGCGAGTTCGGGGTAAAGGAATACCTCTCAAGCTGTCGTGTCGCCGGATCGGATGGGAGAACCGGTCCGCACCGGGTTGAACGAGGAGATACTGATCGTGATCAGAGGATTGATGCTGACCGTCTGCGTGGCCGTCATCGCCATCGCAGGATTCCTGCAGGCGCCGGCGGCATTTGCCGGGGAGACGTCGCACAAGGTGGTGATTCATGTGGATGAGAACGATGCACAACGCATGAATCTGGCGCTCAACAACGCCAAGAACGTGACCGAGTATTACCGGGCGAAAGGCGAGGAGGTGGAGATCGAGATGGTCGCCTATGGACCGGGACTCCACATGCTGCGCGAGGATACCTCGCCGGTGAAGGCACGCATCGTGACCTTTGCAGCCACCTACGAAAACGTCGCTTTCCGTTCCTGCGGCAACACCCTGAGCGCGATGACCAGGAAGGAGGGGAAAGAGCCGCCCTTGCTGGATATCGCTGAAAGCGTGCCTTCAGGTGTCGTTCACCTCATGCAACGCCAGGAAGAGGGCTGGTCTTATATCCGCCCTTAGGGATCCATCAAGGGTCAGCGCGCTTCGAAGTGTTTCATTGCTTCGCCCGACTCCAGTACCCGCCGGGCGGCATTTGCGGCTTCGGACAGAGATGGATGGTGGCCGAGGTGCCACAGGCACAGGGCGCTGCCGTAAACCAGCGCGTCGAAGGTCGCGCCGGCTTTACCTTCCAGCGCTTCGATACCGGCCCGGGCGGCCTCTGCGGCGATGGCGGGTGCGTCGACGCCGCTCGCCACGCCATCGGTCTTCTTGCGATAGCCCGGGAGGTGGTCGGGCAGGGGAACCGCGCGAAGCTCCTGCTGGATGTCGAGCGCTTCGGGCTCGATGTCGACCTCCCGTTCTTCACCGCTGTCGCGGTAGTGCCAGATCTTTCCGGATTGCCGCAGTGACGGGATGACCCCGCCCTCGGTGCCGCGCACGATCAGCGCTGACCGGTAGCCCGCGTGACGCGCGAGCAGGGCATAGATGCGTGGATACGGTTTGTGCACGAAACCCGTAACCAGGTGGGTCGCCTTACGACCGGTGACGGGCCCGGCCAGCACCTCCGTGGTGGTGATCGCGGGTCGTTTCACGATCAGGCGTCGGAGTTCGGTAAGATTGTACAGCTTCGGGCAGAAGCGGCTTTGGTCGACGTAACCCCAGCCAATCCCCGGATTTTCCAGGCGGGAGGCGAGACGCTGCGGCGTGTCATCGACGGGAATGCCCGCCGCGTGCAGAACTTGATGGTGAGTAGCGCCGAATTTCGGCCCCACGCTGCGCACGCCGTGGGAAAATGTCTGAACCCCGCAGGCGGCAAGCACCGCCGGTAAGAAAGGCGACGCGGGCAATGTGCGATTGAAACCGTCGTAAGGATCCGCCATCTCCAGCACTTCCTCGACGCCCGCCTCGACTCTGATTGTCGCTGCTCGGATCGCCTCCAGAATCCCTTTGGTCTCGTCATCGGACTCGCGCTTCATGCGAAGCGCGATCAGAAAGATCCCCGCCTGCACCGGATTGGCCTCGCCGTCCAGGATCAGCTGCATCCCATGGCGCGCCTCTTCGAGGGAGATGTCTTTGCTGAGCTCGGGACCGGTGGCGATGCGTTGCAGGTAGGAACGCATCGCCGGTTCCGTTTCATTCGAACGTTTCGCTGTCGCGTCGGTCATGGTTTTTTCTTGGGTTCAAGCTTGACGTGCACGGTGCCGTCTTCGACCTTGACCGGATAACAGCGCAGCGGTTCCTCTGCCGGATCCTCCTCGGGTTCTCCGGTGCGCAGGCTGAAGCGGCTGCCGTGCAGCGGGCATTTCACCAGCTCGCCTTTGAGCGAGCCGTTCGACAAGGAGGCGTCCTCGTGGGTGCAGGTGTCGTCTACGGCGTAGAACACCCCGTCGACGTTGGCGATGAGAACGCGCCGCCCGTTCAGATCCACGCAGGCCATTCTGCCAGGCGCGAGATCCCCGGCCTCCACGGCCGCGATGAAGTCACTTGCCATGCTTTCGATGATAGCCAAGAACGGGTCTGAAACGCACGCGGTGCCTGGTATTAAAATCTTTGCTTTCTGTTAGCATCGACCTGGCCGGGAGAGACTATGGTGAGGCGCCGAAGCGCGTTGATTGGATTCACGCTGATTGCGTGCCCCGGGTGGGCGCAGCTCGCATCCCGTTGGGTGCAGGCGGCCCCGGCTCCGGGGCCATGGTCCGAAAGTCAATCCGCAACGCACTTCTTGCCGCTGTTCCCGTTGAGTATCGTGGTGTTTCCCGGAGAGCTTGTTTTTCTGCATATTTTCGAACCCCGATATAAGCAACTCATCACGGA
>DATIPL010000796.1:0-1842 GCA_035471965.1 Gammaproteobacteria bacterium | reverse complement strand
CGGCAGGATCGCCTGGGTGCGCCGGTCGCGGCCCTGCTTCGCGGAACCGCCCGCCGAGTCGCCCTCGACGAGGAAGATTTCGGACAGCGCCGGGTCCTTTTCCTGACAATCCGCGAGCTTGCCGGGCAGGCCCGCGATATCGAGCGCGCCTTTGCGGCGCGTCATTTCTCGCGCTTTCCGGGCGGCTTCCCTGGCCCGCGCCGCGTCGATGATCTTCGACACGATGGCCTTGGCGTCCTGCGGTCGCTCGAGCAAAAAATCCTCGAGCCGGCCGGCCATGGCGGATTCCACGATGCCTTTAATTTCAGATGAAACTAATTTTTCCTTGGTCTGCGAGGAAAACTTCGGGTCCGGTGCCTTGACCGACAGCACCGCCGTCAGGCCCTCGCGAGCGTCGTCGCCGGAAGGCATGAACTTGTCCTTGCGCGCGGACATCTGCTTTTCGATGTAGCTGTTCAGGGTCCGGGTCAGCGCGCTGCGGAAACCGGCGAGGTGCGTGCCACCGTCGCGCTGCGGGATATTGTTCGTGTAACAGAACATGTTCTCCAGGTAGCCGTCGTTCCACTGCATCGCTACCTCGACCGTAACTCCTTGTTTTTCCTGCTGAAAGTGAAAAACGGAAGGATGCACGGGCGTCTTGTTCCGGTTCAGGTGCTCGACGAAGGCGCGGATACCGCCCTGGTATTCGAACACATCCCGCTTGTCGTGGCGCTCGTCGACGAGCTCGATGCGCACGCCCGAATTGAGGAACGACAATTCCCTCAGGCGCCGTGCGAGTATGTCGTAGTGATACTCGATGTTGGTGAAGGTATCGGGGCTCGGCTTGAAACGGATCGTCGTGCCGGTCTGGTCGGTCTCGCCCGTTTCCGCAAGCGGTGCGAGCGGTTCGCCGTTGCGGTATTCCTGCTGGTGGACCTTGCCGTCACGGTAGATCGTCAATATCAGCTGCTCGGAAAGCGCGTTGACCACGGAAACGCCGACGCCGTGAAGGCCGCCCGATACCTTGTAGGAGTTGTCATCGAATTTCCCGCCGGCATGCAGCACGGTCATGATGACCTCGGCAGCGGAGCGACCTTCGTCGGGGTGCAAATCGACCGGAATGCCGCGGCCATCGTCGGAGATCGTGACCGACTCGTCGGCGTGAATCGTTACCGTAATGACCTTGCAATAACCGGCCAGCGCCTCGTCGATGGAATTGTCGACGACCTCGAAAACCATGTGGTGTAAACCGGTGCCGTCGTCGGTATCTCCGATGTACATTCCCGGTCGTTTCCGGACCGCCTCGAGGCCCTTTAACACCTTGATATTACTGGAAGTATATTCGATATCGTCGGTCATTCGCGTGCCCATGAAATAAACCGAAACATTGTACCATTCGGCGCCAAATAAAGGGCCCCGGAATGTGCGTTCAAAGGTGAAATTCGCCGGTTTCTTGTGGCGGTTTTTTGGCGCTTTCGCGGCCGATCCGGACAGCGTAAATCAGCCGGATCCCGGCCCTTCCGGTCACGGCCGAATACCCCGGCCGCGGCTGGCGGATGAACCCGGCTCCCGGTCTCGCGCGGCTATGAAATCGCCTCGACGCGACCCTGTTCCACGTGGAACAGGCGCGGCGCTTCCGGGAACTGCACCGCCCCGGCGTCGAGCGCCGTGGCAATCACCTGCGAGCCGAGCGCGATGACGCTCTCCATGAGCCGCGCAAGGGCATGCGCGTCGAGCTCCGCGGCCGGGTCGTCCAGCAGCAGCAGCAGCGGCCGCTCCATGTGGCTTTGCACCACTTCCGTGGCCGCGAGTACCAGCGCGCTCGCCAGCAGCTTTTGCTGGCCCCGCGATACCAGGCGGCGC
>DATIPL010000795.1:0-2703 GCA_035471965.1 Gammaproteobacteria bacterium | reverse complement strand
AGCTACGGGCGCATAAGCACTTCCCGCCGTCCATTCTCGCATCCATCCCTCGAGCGACGATTCCGTCTCGCCCGATGGCCGAATCTGGTCGGGGTAGAGGGATTCGAACCCCCGACCCCCTGCTCCCAAAGCAGGTGCGCTACCAGACTGCGCCATACCCCGAGATCAACGCTTTCGAGCGGTATCCAGCTGTCCTGAGCCGCGCGCGCGATAACGCCGGCCGGCCCACGGGCAAGCGGCGGGATGATACGTCGCAGCCTGTCTATAATCAACGAATTCCCCGGGGAATACTGCCCCGGGGGTCCGATTTCACTATCATGTGCGCGGCATAGAAGGGAGCCATTTCGAAATGATCCGTTTTTTCCCCATCCTGTTTCTCGTTTTCGGCCTGCTCACCGGCGTCGCCCATGCGGCGGAGCCGCCCAGAGTCCGCCTGATCACTTCCATGGGCGACATCGTGCTGGCGCTCGATGCCGACAAGGCACCTAAAACGGTAGAAAACTTTCTCGGCTATGTGAAGAACGGATTTTACGACGGCACCATTTTTCACCGGGTTATCGACGGGTTCATGATCCAGGGGGGCGGATTCAATCGCGACTTCGACAAGAAGATGACGCAGCCGCCCATTTCCAACGAGGCCGATAACGGTCTGAAGAACAATCGAGGCAGCATTGCCATGGCGAGAACCGGCGATCCGCACTCGGCGACCTCGCAGTTCTTCATCAACGTCAAGGACAATCCCAACCTGAACCACACCGCCAAGTCCCAACGGGGATGGGGCTACGCCGTTTTCGGCCGCGTGGTCGAGGGCATGGAGGTCGTCGACCGAATACGCGTCGTGCCCACCACCAGCTATGGCTATTATCGCGACGTTCCGGTAGAGCCGGTAGTGATCGAATCCGCGGTGGTGGAATCTCAATAATCAAGGGAGCAATACGCATGCAGGTCAAACTTGAAACATCGATCGGCGAAATCACGCTGGAACTGTTCGAAAAACAATCGCCAAAAACGGTGCAGAATTTTCTTCGCTACGTCAGCGATGGTTTCTATGACGGCACCATTTTTCACCGCGTGATCGACGGTTTCATGATCCAGGGGGGCGGCTTCGAGCCGGGTATGGTGCAAAAGCCCACCAAGTCTCCAATAGAAAACGAGGCCGAAAACGGGCTCAGCAACGATGCCGGGACCGTCGCCATGGCGCGCACGCCGGATCCCCACTCGGCCTCGGCGCAGTTCTTTATCAACGTACGCGACAACGACTTCCTGAACTTCAAGGCCAAGTCCCGCGACGGATGGGGCTACTGCGTGTTCGGAAAGGTGGTCGAGGGCATGGACGTGGTCACTTCCATTGAGGGATCACCCACGACCAGCCGTGCCGGGCATCAGGACGTGCCGCAGGAGGACGTGGTCATCAACCGCGCAGTCAAGCTTTGAAGCCTCTGGCATAAGCGGAGCTCATGGCGACGCTGTTCGTATCCGACGTTCATCTGAGCGCCCGGCGTCCCGAGATCGTGGACGCCTTCGAGCACTTTCTCGATAACCAGGCACGGCGGGCGGAGACCGTGTACATGCTCGGCGATGTCTTCGACGAATGGCTGGGCGATGACGACGACAGGGAGCCGCATCCCCGAATCATCGACGCGCTCGCGCGCTTGAGCGAAAGCGGCGTGCCGGTTTCGATCATGCACGGCAACCATGACTTTCTGCTGGGCACCGCTTTCGAGCAGCGGAGCCATTGCCGACTGATCCCCGATCCCAGCGTTGTCGAGGTCGGCGGCGTCCGGGTACTGATCATGCACGGGGACACGCTCTGCACCCGGGATACCGACTACCAGGCCTTTCGAAAAATGGCCAGAGACCGCGACAATCAGCGCGAATTTCTGCGCCTGCCGCTCGAGGCCCGCGCTGAGCGCGCCGCGGCGCTTCGCGGGCAGTCACGGCAGGCGATGCGATTGAAGCCCGAGGACATCATGGACGTGACCCCTGAAGCAGTCGTCGACAGCATGCGCCGGCACCACGTGCGTCACTTGATTCACGGCCACACCCACCGCCCCGCCGTGCACCGGCTCGAGGTCGCCGGCGAAGCCGCCGTGCGCATTGTGCTTGGCGACTGGTACGAGCAGGACAGCGTGCTGAGCTGGTCCGAGGAAGGCTACCGGCTCGGCCGCATCAGCGATTTCTAAGCGCCGCTCTCGCCACCCTCCTCCGCTCCCGTCTGTTCCTGCGCATCGGCTCTTCTCCGACCCGACTGCCGGCGACGCTCCTCGCCGCTGCGCCGCTCGCCGACCCGCCGTTCCGGACGCACCCGCCGATCCGGCGCCAGCACGCGGCGCTCCATTGAGATCCCGAACAGGCTCATCCTGCGCCAGGCAATCGCCATGGTCGCGCAGTAGGCAACGAACAGTCCCAGGAAAATCCAGAGCATCACATTCTGGGGAACAGCGAGCTTCAGCGCCGCGATTCCCAGCACCGCGAAGCCCGTCGCCAGCATCATCAACAGGCCGAAAGTCTGATTCACCCCGAGACCAATCATCTGCAGCACGTGATGCACGTGCTCGGCGTCGGCGGCGGTGGGCAACCTGCCGGTGAGCGGCCGCCGGATCAGCAGCCAGACGGTGTCGAACAGCGGAATCAGCAGCAGCCAGAGCGCGGTGACCGGCGTCATGACCCGCACCGGACGCTGTGACAGGTCGATGAAGAACC
>DATIPL010000794.1:0-4396 GCA_035471965.1 Gammaproteobacteria bacterium | reverse complement strand
GCACTGATTCCTCGCCTTCCCGAATCTCCAGCTCATCGATGTCGGAAGACTCCAGGAGCTCAATGAGTTTCTTGACTTTGCGAATGTCCATGTTGAGTGCTCAATCCTTGGCGGCCAGAGAGCCGGCGGCTGCACGGTAGGCGAGCTCGTAGCTCAGGGCCCCGAAGCCGCTGATCACGCCCAGGGCGGCATCGGAGAAATACGAATGCTCCCGGAAGGGTTCCCTGGCGTGGATATTGGACAGGTGAACCTCGACGAAGGGGATCGCGGCGGCGAGCAGGGCGTCCCGAAGGGCCACGCTGGTATGAGTGAGGCCCGCCGGGTTGATGATGATGCGGTCGACCGTGGCCACGGCCGACTGCACCTTTTCAATCAGCGCATGCTCGGCATTGCTTTGAAAGCATTCGAGCTCGAATCCGTCGCTGGAGGCGAGCGCTTTCAGTCGCCGATCGATGTCCGCGAGAGTGCTCCGGCCGTAGCGCTCGGGCTCGCGGGTTCCCAGCAGATTGAGGTTGGGACCGTGGATTACGAGTATCTTCGCCATTGCCCCCGGTTTCCCCTCAATTACCGCTTTTTCTCGGATTTTCGTGGCAACTTATAGGCAAGTTAGCACAATTTCGCCGAGTTAGGAAAGCGCGTCTCATGCCTCCGGGCCCGGGTCACGCGCTCTCTTCCGGCGCCCTGTGCGGGGGAGTCGCGGGCAATCGGGGGGTCGAACCTGAGGACAGGGTCAGGGCGAGGAGCCCGTCGGGAACGGCCCGGAACGCTTCGGAGACGGGGGTGGGCGCCGATCGGCGGGCTTATCCGCGCCCGTGAGCGAAAACGGATCCCCGGCTTCCGGAATGACGGTCTCGCCGACGGCCAGATCGGCGGTCCGGGCCTCCGGAGGAAAGCAGATACCGACGTCGGCGCAGCCCTGGCTCACCACTCGAAGACTGATCCGGTCGAGGCGGGCTGCGCTCTCGTCGAGCGGAAGCTCAAAATCGACCGAGCGTCTATAAATTTGGCTCTCTCCGAAGAAAGGATCCTGCTTGACGATGCCGGGCGGCAGCGTGAATCCCTCCCGGACCTTGGCCGGAGCGGTCTCGAAGCGAAAGCGATGGCGATAGAGGTAATAGCCCTCGGCGATGGTCCAGGTGATCCGCACCCGCTCGGCCTGAGGCCGGGAGACTTCCAGGCGAAAGGCCTCGGACAGGGGCAGCAGATCCGCCCCGCTCACCTGAGCGCGAGCGCCGAGCATCGTCGCGGCGACGATGGCGCCGAAAACGATGCTCAGCCGGAGGAAGAAACGCTGTCGTCGATCCATTGCAGATATCCGCTCAAGCCCGCCACGATTGGAACGCAGATGATCTCCGGAAGTTCATAGGGATGGGCCTGGCGCAAGGTGCTTTCCAGGGCCGGGTAGCGGGCCTCGGTGGTTTTCGCCAGCAGCAGCAGCTCCGAATCGCTCTCCACCGTCCCTTTCCATTCGTAGACCGAGGTCAGTCCTGGCAAGATGTTGACGCAGGCGGCGAGCCGGGAGGCCACCAGGCGCTTGGCTAAGTCCTCGGCCGTCCCCATATCAGGGCAGGTACACAGCACGATTCGGTAGGGCGTCGTATCCTGCATTCTCTTGGCGGCTCAGCTCGCGCGCGGGTCTTTACCGGTATTTCCCCGGGCTCCACGTTTCGCGGGCGGCGATAAGCGCCGCACGCTGCAAGGCGGCTGTCTCTCATTATGGTGGCTTTCCATGTCGTTGATCCATTGGTTGTTCCTTCTCTTCCTCACGGTGCCCCTGGCGGAAATCTATGTGCTGCTCAAGGTCGGCTCGGTAATCGGCGCCCTGCCCACCGTGGGGGCCGTGGTGCTGACGGCGGTGATCGGGGCCGCGCTGGTGCGGGTTCAGGGTTTTTCCACCCTGGCGCACATTCGGGACAGCCTGAATCGGGGCGAGGTCCCGGCCGTTGCCCTGGTGGAGGGCGCCTTTCTGCTGGTGGCCGGCGCCCTGCTGCTGACGCCCGGCTTCATTACCGACGCCGTCGGCTTTGCCTGCCTGTGCCCGCCCCTGAGGCGCTACCTGATCAGCGAATACCTGCTGCAGAAACTGATTCAGGCCGGTGGCCGCTCCGGAGCGCGCCGGGATTCCGACGTGATCGAGGGAGAATTCCACCGGGAAGACGAAAACTCGAAGGATAACAATAGGTTGAGGTAATCCGGGGGAGCCGCGAGCGGCGCCCGGCGGCGCCGGCGCCGACGGCCCGGAATCTCTTGACTTTGCCGATTCCGACCATATTATTGGCACTCACTTTTGGAGAGCGCTAACAGGTCTTCGCCTGTCGACGGCCTGTGGTCGGTCCAGGGACGAGCCGGCGTCTTTCAAAACGTGATGCGCGTTGAAAGAGGGCGCCCGCCGAAGGCCTCGAGCGTCGGCGGCCCGTTGAATTGGGTCATGACGACCTCATTCAGCGAATTGCCATTAAACAACATGTCCGCGCGGGCGTGGTTCCACGGCCGCGGGGTGGGTTTACAAATCAGTTTCGATCATCAGGAGACAACGTCCATGGGCAAGAGCAAGCTCAAAATCCGTCCGCTTCATGACCGCGTGATCATCCGCCGCACGGAAGAGGAGCGCACCACGCCGGGCGGGATCGTCATCCCCGACAGCGCCACCGAGAAGCCCATTCGAGGCGAGGTGACGGCCGTCGGCAAGGGAAAGATCCTCGAAGACGGTCAGGTGCGACCACTCGACGTCAAGGTCGGCGACCACGTTCTGTTCGGCAAGTACTCGGGCACCGAGGTCAAGGTCGAGGGCGAGGATCTGCTGGTCATGCGCGAAGAGGACATCATGGCGATCATCGAGAAGTGATCGGCCGTTGGTCTGACGTAATACGTGACGTGAAGCAACCAATTCAAACGACTTTTCAAGATACAGGAGCAAGTTAGAGATGAGCGCGAAAGAAGTACGCTTCGGTGGCGACTCACGGGACCGTATGGCCAAGGGCGTCAACATCCTGGCCAACGCCGTGAAGGTCACCCTCGGCCCGAAAGGCCGAAACGTGGTGCTGGAGAAAAGCTTCGGCGCCCCGACGGTTACCAAGGACGGCGTGTCCGTAGCCAAGGAAATCGAGCTTGAGGACAAATTCGAAAACATGGGCGCGCAGATGGTCAAGGAGGTTGCCTCCAAGACCTCCGACGTCGCCGGCGACGGCACCACCACCGCCACGGTGCTGGCCCAGTCCATGATGAAGGAAGGCCTGAAGGCCGTGGCCGCAGGCATGGACCCGATGGATCTCAAGCGAGGCATCGAAAAGGTCATCACTGCCGCCGTGTCCGGACTGAAAGAAATTTCCAAGCCAATCAAGGACGACACCGCCATCGCCCAGGTCGGCACGATCTCGGCGAACTCCGACACTTCCATCGGTGAAATCATCGCCGAGGCCATGACCAAAGTCGGCAAGGAAGGCGTAATTACGGTGGAAGAGGGCCAGAGTCTCGAAAACGAGCTCGAGGTCGTGGAAGGCATGCAGTTCGACCGCGGCTATATCTCTCCCTACTTCATCAACAATCAGGACAACATGAGCGCGGAGCTGGAGGAGCCCTATATTCTCCTTCACGACAAGAAGGTCTCGAATATTCGCGATCTGCTTCCTGTGCTCGAAGGCGTCGCCAAAGCAGGCAAGTCGCTGGTGCTCATCTCCGAGGACGTGGAAGGTGAAGCGCTCGCGACCCTGGTGGTCAACACCATTCGCGGCATCGTCAAGGTCGCCGCCGTCAAGGCGCCCGGCTTCGGCGATCGACGCAAGGCGATGCTCCAGGATATGGCCATCCTGACCGGTGGCACGGTGATCTCCGAAGAGGTCGGGCTGACCCTGGAAAAGACGACGCTGGACGATCTCGGCACCGCCAAGCGTGTGGTGATCACCAAGGAGAACACCACCATCATCGACGGCGCCGGCAAGAAGAAAGACATCGAAGCCCGGGTCAATCAGGTCCGTCAGCAGATCGAGGAAACGACCTCCGACTACGATCGCGAGAAGCTGCAGGAGCGGGTCGCCAAGCTCGCCGGCGGCGTCGCCGTGATCAAAGTCGGTGCGGCGACCGAGATCGAGATGAAGGAGAAGAAGGCCCGAGTTGAAGATGCGCTTCATGCTACCCGTGCCGCGGTGGAGGAAGGCGTGGTGCCCGGCGGCGGCGTGGCCCTGGTGCGGGCGCTGGAGAAGGTGGTCAACCTCAAGGGTGCAAACGAGGATCAGAACCACGGCATACTCATTGCCCGTCGCGCCATGGAAGAGCCGCTTCGCCAGATCGTCGAGAACGCCGGTGCCGAGCCGTCCGTCGTGCTGAACAAGGTCAGGGATGGCAAAGGCAGCTTCGGCTTCAACGCCGCCACGGAAGAGTTCGGCGACCTGGTAAAGAT
>DATIPL010000793.1:0-14881 GCA_035471965.1 Gammaproteobacteria bacterium | reverse complement strand
GCACGGCCGGAACCGGCGGGATGCAAGAGGCGGCAAATTGACCACGCTCATCGACGTGCGCAACGTCTCCAAGTCATTCGGCGGCGTAGTTGCCAACCACGACATCAGTCTCAAGGTTACGGAAGGCGGGATCACCGGACTCATCGGGCCGAACGGTTCCGGCAAGACGACGCTTTTCAACTCCATCGTCGGCGATCATCCCATCGACTCCGGCTCCATTGTGTTTCAGGGAAAGGAAATCACCACCCTGACGGTACAGAAGATCGCACGCCTGGGTTTGCTTCGCACCTTTCAGCAGACCCACATTTACAGCAATATGAACTGCATCCAGAACATGCTCATCTCGGTGCCTCACCGAACCGAGCGCTATATGGACATGTTCAGGCCCTATCCGCGTAAAGTGTACGAGCGGGTCGACGAGCTGCTGGAATTCGTCGGCCTTTACAGCAAGCGCAAGCTGCAGGCCGGTGATCTATCCTTCGGTCAGCAAAAGCTGCTCGAGTTCGCCATGGCGCTGATGAACGAACCCAAGGTGCTTTTGCTCGACGAGCCGACCGCGGGAATCAACCCGACGCTGATCAATGGACTCATCGATCGGCTCAAGCGGGCGAACCACGAGCTCGGCATCACCTTGTTCGTCATCGAGCACAACATGCGCGTGATCATGAACCTGGCCGAGCGTATCTATTGCCTGGCCCACGGCGAACTTCTGGCGGAAGGTACCCCCGACAAGATTCAGAACGATCAGCGTGTAATAGACGCTTATCTCGGGGCGCATTAGATGGCGGCCGAAAACAAGGACTCGGCAAAATCCCGCTCCCGCGGCTATCACGGCGGAGGCGTCGAAACGGTCATCTCGGTCGACGACGTACAGCGTCAGGCCGAGGAGATGATGAAATCCGAGCTTACTGTAGAAGAGCTCGACGCGCTGGTGGAAGGCAAAACCTTTGTCAGTATCGACGGACTGAACGCCGGATACGGAAAGATGGAGATTCTGCACAATCTCAACCTCAGAGTCGGCTCGGGGCAGTCTCTTTGCCTCATCGGCCCGAACGGAGCCGGCAAGTCGACCATCCTGCATTCCATTTTCGGCTTCACGAACATTTACGACGGCAGCATTTCCGTAAACGGCAAGGATGTCACCCGGCTCTCCTCCAACGAGAAGCTCAAGCACGCGGGAATCGCCTACATCCTCCAGGACAAGTCGGTGTTTCCCGGCATGACGGTGGAAGAGAACCTGATAATGGGCGGCTACCTGATGAACACGCAGGCCGAAGCCAAAGCCGCCGCGGAACGAATCTTTCAAAAGTATTCACGACTCGCCGATCGCCGCAATCACGCCGCCGGCGTGCTTTCCGGAGGCGAGCGCCGGCTGCTGGAAATATCCCGCGCTCTGGTGATGGAACCGGACGTGCTTTTGGTGGACGAGCCCTCCATCGGTCTCGAGCCAAGGTTCATCGACATGGTGTTCGACATCCTCGACGATCTGCAGCATAACGAAGGCAAGACCATCATCATGGTGGAGCAGAACGCAAAGCGCGGCCTCGAGTTCGCCGACGTCGGCTACGTGCTGGTCTCGGGAATCGTCGCCATCGCCGGCAGAGGCGGCGAGCTGCTGGAAAACCCCGAAGTGGGACGACTTTTCCTCGGCGGCTGAGTCGGGGCGCCCGTTCGCTCAGCCGCCTTCCCTGAACGGGCGGCGGACCGCGGCTCAGGACCTTACGGCCACGCCCGCCGTCGAATTCTCCGATATTCGCCCCGTGACCCCTCCAAATTGTCCGGCATAATCGGTCTCAATCGACTCAAATTCGCTCAATTTGTCGGATTGCGACCAAATTGTCCCGGGACTATTCTTCGTTTGTATGGAAATCAAAATCGTCCGCCACTCGGCAAGGCCCAAGCGAGCGGTCTACCTGCAGATCGCCGACCAGATCCGTGAATCGGTGGCCAGCGGCCGGCTGCCCGACGGCGCCCGGCTGGAGCCCATCCGCGCCCTGGCGGCGCGCCTCGGCGTCAATCGGGACACCGTGTCGCTGGCCTACGAGCTGTTGGTGCGGGAAGGGATCCTGGAGGCCACCGTCGGCCGGGGAACCTTCGTCCGCTCCGCGCGTGCCTCCCGGGGCAACGGCGCCACCCCGCCGCCGTTCGCGCCGCTGGTGGAACGCCTGCTGCAGCTGGAACGCGGGCGGCCCAGCTACGCCTCGGTGGACGGGGCGATCCCGCTCCACGCCCTGACCCCGGATCCGTCCCTGTATCCCCTCTCCTCGTTTCGAAAGTCCCTCGATCGGGTGGTGGAAAAGGGCGGAAGCGATCTGCTGGTGTACGGCGAGCACCAGGGCAACTTCGCCCTGAGAGAGGCCATCGCCGGCCGACTGTCCGCCCACGATTTCGATGCCGGCGCGGAAAACATCGTGCTCTGCCAGGGCGCCAGCCAGGGAATCTCGCTGGCGATGCGCCTGTTCGCCGAGCCGGGCGATTGGGTGGCGGTAGAGGAGCCCACCTACCACAACGTCCTCGCGGCCCTCGTGTCGCTGGGGCTGCGCGCGGCGCCGATCCCCATGACCGAGGACGGTCCTGACCTCGAGGTGCTGGAGCGCACCCTGGCGAGACCCGAGGTCAAGCTGTTCTACACCATGCCGAGCTTTCATAATCCGCTCGGCACCACCACCTCCATGGGTAACCGGCGCGCGCTCATCGACCTTGCGGTGCGTCTGGGCAAGCCCATCGTCGAGGACGGCTTCGAGATGGACCTGCGTTACGCCGGCGAGCGGGTCTCCCCGCTGGCCGGATTCGATCCGCACGGATTCGTGGTGCACCTGTTCTCGTTTTCCAAATCCCTTTTCCCGGGAGTTCGGATCGGCGCCGTGACCGCGCGCGGTCGCGCCGTGGACGGATTGCTGGCGCTGAAGAACGCGTCGGATTTGAGCGGCGCCATGATCCTGCAGGCGGCGGTGGCGGATTTCGTCAACAGCGGCGCCTATGACCGTCATCTGGCGCGCCTGAAGGCCACGCTGCTGGAGCGGCGCGACGCCATGGTCGAGGCGCTGGAGGCGGTAATGCCCGACGACGCGCGCTGGACTTATCCGGTTGGCGGCTACCAGCTCTGGCTCGAGCTACCGGCGGGTCTGGATACGCGCAACCTGTTTGCAGAAGCGAAGCAGTCCGGGGTGTTGTTCGCGCCGGGTTATCAGTTTCACCACGATGGCCGGCCGTCGAACGCCATGCGCCTGACAACCGCGCTGGCCGACCCGGATGAAATTCGCCGTGGCATCGAAATTCTGGGCGCCGTGGTTAAACGACATTTGCCCCACGCGTGGCAGGTGGCACGGGATACGAGCATTCACGTTTAGATGGCGGTACGAATTTTTGATTTGCTGAAGAAGGAATTGCGAGCAAGCTCGCTGTCACGGCGGGCCTCGTTGGACGGTCAAGACGAATATCAGACGTATTACGGAGCAGTGAGATGAGCAAGAGCTACGGTGGAAACGGTTCGACGAATGAGCGCAGCGACGCGCGATCTTTCGAAATCAAGGTCGGGCTCGCCGAAATGCTCAAGGGCGGCGTAATCATGGACGTGACCACGCCGGAACAGGCGAAGATCGCCGAGGACTCGGGCGCGGCCGCGGTGATGGCGCTGGAGCGGGTGCCGGCCGACATTCGCAAGGAAGGCGGAGTAGCGCGCATGTGCGCCATCGAAATCATCGAGGGCATCCAGAAAACCGTGTCAATTCCTGTGATGGCCAAAGTCCGCATCGGCCACTATATGGAAGCCCGCGTGCTTGAGGCGTTGGGCGTCGACTTCATCGACGAGAGCGAAGTGCTGACGCCGGCGGACGAAGCACATCACATTTTGAAAAACGACTTTCGATCACCCTTCGTCTGCGGTGCGCGGGATCTTGGTGAAGCCCTTCGCCGTATCGACGAAGGCGCCGCCATGATCCGCACCAAGGGCGAAGCGGGCAGCGGCGACATCGTGGAGGCGGTGCGTCACCTGCGACAGGTATTCGGCGACATGCGCGCGTTGACCGTCGCGGCGCCGGAGGAACTGCCGGCGAGGGCAAAAGAACTGCGCGCGCCGCTCGAACTGGTCCGGTACGTGGCCCGGCACGGCAAGCTGCCGGTGCCGAACTTCGCCGCCGGCGGTATCGCTACACCCGCGGACGCAGCGCTTTGCATGTCGCTCGGCGCGGAAGCAGTGTTCGTGGGATCCGGCATCTTCAAGAGCGAGGATCCGGAAGCCAGGGCACGAGCTATCGTTCGCGCCACGACCCACTGGCAGAATCCGGCGGAGGTGCTGGAAGCCTGCAAGGGCCTGCGCGCGGGCATGCACGGGCTGGCCGTGGCAAGCCTGCCGGAAGAGGAGCGGCTGGCAAGGCGCGGGTGGTAATGAAAATTTCGAAGAAGTGATCAGTGATTTGTGATTCGTGATTAGTACGGCGTCGCCCGACCGCGCCTAGCGTTGACTTCATACCCGGTAGCAGTGGGCTTGCTCGCGATTCCTTAAGATCAGGCGGTTCGATTGGCGCCCAAGAGCGAACAGCGATGTCAAAAACCGTCGGCATTCTCACCATCCAGGGTGATTTCGATAAGCATCGGAAGCTGCTCGAGCGCCTGGGCGTCGCGGTGCGCCCAGTGCTTTACCCAAAGGAGCTGGACGAAATCGACGGCCTGGTTATTCCGGGGGGCGAAAGCACGACTATTTCCAAAGGCATGCAGCGCCTCGGTCTATTCGAGCCATTGCGCCGACTCATCGCGGAAGGACTCCCGGTGCTCGGCACCTGCGCCGGGGCCATTCTTCTCTCCCGGGAAGCCAAGAATCATGCCGTGCCGGTGCTCGGCGTGCTCGACGTAACGGCGAAACGCAACGCTTACGGCACCCAGGTGGATTCCTTCGCCGCGACCCTGAACGGAACGGCGGACCATGACCTGGAAGGACTTCGCTGCATCTTCATCCGCGCCCCGCAGCTGGAAAACCCGGGCCGCGAGGTAAAGGTGCTTGCCCGGGTGGACGACAAAGCCGTCTTCGTGCAGCAGGGCAACATACTCGCCACTACATTTCATCCCGAGCTCACAAACGACAATCGCGTTCACGCGCGATTGCTGAATTGCATCCGAACCCTCGGAGGCGGTGACCACTCTCTGAACGCGTCTGGATAATGAAGCGAACCCCGGCGGCCGACGGAAACGGGAAGAAGAGTTCTTCGCCGCCCGTCGGCGAGCCGATATCCGCTACCGAACCGGCCGACCCGCCGCGGCGTATTTGCTATCAGGGGAAGTACGTGCGCCTCATTCCCGTGGATCCGGAGAGCGACGTGGACGACCTCTTCTCCGGAGCCCACGGCAACGCAGACGTCGAAGCGCTTTGGACCTACATGCCTTATGGTCCCTTCGGCGACCGTGGCGCGATGAGAACCTGGCTCCAGAATTGCGCCGGCTCCACGGACCCGCTGTTCTTTACTGTGCACGATCTCAGGTCCGGAAGGCGCGCTGGCATGGTCAGCTTTCTGAATTTCGTCAGCGCCATGCGGACCATCGAGCTCGGCCACATCTGGTACCAGCCAAGGGCGCAGCGCAGCAAGATCAATACCGAGTCGGTTTACCTCATGTTGTGCGAAGCCTTCGATGCACAAAGGAGCCGCAGAGTGGAGTGGAAGTGCGACGCCCTCAACGCCCGATCTCGGGCCGCGGCGTTACGGCTGGGGTTTTCGTTCGAAGGAATTTTCCGTCAGCACCTCATCGTCAAGGGGCGCAACCGCGATACCGCCTGGTTTTCCATGCTGGATCGCGAATGGCCACAGGTCCGGGCAAACATGGAGACCTGGCTCTACGGACGCGGCGCGCGATCTTCCCTGCGCTCGCTCAACGCCGGGATTGTTTCAAATAAGACGCCGATCTGAGTTTTCGTAAAAGACGCGGGATTTTTCCCGGCGCATCCGATTCCGGCACGTTCGGCGCCGGAATGCGCTAGTCTATTCGCAGCCTGCATCAGCTTGTAGAACGGAGAAAGATCATGGCGCTCACGGTCAATCGGCCGGACTTCTCGCTGCTCTCCAGCGAAGAGCTCGAGCTTTGGAGTCACATCCCCACTTCGATCATCAGTGACGAGCTCAACCGAACCGGCACTTTGCACTCGGAGGTGCGCCCGCTTCAAACCGACGTCGGCCTCGCCGGACAGGCGTTGACGGTGCAGTGCATGGTCGGCGACAACGCGCCGATTCATTACGCGATGACCGTAGCCTGGCCGGGATGCGTGATGCTGGTGGATGGCCGTGGGCACAAGGACACCGCGCTTTTCGGTGAAATTCTTGGTGAGGCGGCGCTGGCAAGAGGCGTTATCGCGGTCATTATCGACGGCGCGGTACGCGATTCCGCCGAACTCCGCTCATCCGACCTCTACGTCTACACCCGAGGGATCGTGCCCAATGGCCCCCATAAAGGCTTCGGCGGCGCAATAAATGTGCCCATTCAGTGTGCCGGAGTAAACGTCTCGCCGGGCGATCTGGTGGTTGGCGACGATGACGGCGTAGTGGTCATCACGCCCCAGAGCATGAAGGGATTGCGGTCGCGCTGCGACGCCCGCATCGCTTCCGAGGCGGACCGCATCGAGCGCATCAAGGCCGGTGCCACCACCGTTGAGCTGCTTGGTTTTCCACCGCCGGAAAAGATCGGGAGCTGAGTGCAGATAGGGACCCGATGTCATAAGTCGGTAGGGGTTGATGGCCAAATGAAAGTAGATGGTAGAGGGGGTAAGACTGGCGACTCTTGGCAAGCCCCATCTACCGCCTACCAGCTACGAGAATAACGTCGCCGTTCTCCATCCGACGCACCCTCCAATCTGCCCAAAATCTGCGGTTTCCCTCACGGCGAGCGCCACCGCCAGTGTCTATACTCGATGGCAATCAGCACTGGACGCGGGGTCTCCCGAGCAAAAGGGAGCGCCTCGTCCGTTTCTGGAGGCGGCAATGAACCTGAGAAACCTGATTTTGATTCTGGCCGGGTCGCTGGTACTGCAGGGGTGCGCCGGCGGCATGAGCAAGGATGAATGCCTGGTCGCCGACTGGTACGCCATTGGCTACGAGGACGGATCCCGGGGCGCATCGCCGGATATCATCGGCAAGCATCGAAAGGCTTGCGCCGAACACGGAGTCGCGCCGAATATGCAGGCGTACGAGCAAGGTCGAAACAAAGGCCTGGCACTTTATTGCCAGCCCAGCAAAGGCTTCAATCTGGGCGCTCGCGGCTACGGCTACAGCGGCGTATGCCCGCGAATGCTGGAGCCCGAATTCCTTGCCGCATACAACTCGGGCCGCAAACTTTACGAGCTTGAGTCGAGCGTCAACTACACCAATCGCCAGCTTCACGCCAAGAAGCAGCATCTCAAAAAGCTCAAGCACATGATGATCGACACGGCTGCCGCATTGATCAGCGATCAGACGACTCCGGAAGATCGGGCCCACCTGCTGGCCGAGTCGCACGATCTCGCGACGAAGCACGGACAGCTGGAGGCGGAAATCGAAGCCCTGGAGCACGACCGCATGGCCCAGGAAGACGAGCTGGCCCGATACAGAGCGCAGCTTGCGAGCGGCTATTGAAACCGGAGCAGAGCGGAATTTCGATATGAAGAAAAGGGCCCGGGTTTCCGGGCCCTTTGTCGATCATGCCCTGGCAAGGTTCATGAGGACCACTCCCGCGGCCACCAACGCTGCCGCGCTGAGGCGCAGCTTGCCGAATCGCTCCTTCAGCAGAACCGTTCCAATGAGGGCGGCAAAAATCACGCTGGTCTCCCGCAGGGCCGACACGGCCGCCATGGCGGCCAGGCTCATGGCCCAAATCACCAGTCCGTAGGCAGCGAGCGCGAGCACACCACCGACGACGCCGTTCTTCCATTCGGTGCGCAAGGTCCAGCGCAGCTCGCGACGTCTCAGGAGGCACGCCACCAAGACAATGGGTATGGCGTCGAGCGCGAATAGCCAGGCGATGTATCCGCTTACCGATCCGGCGGCGCGCACGCCGATACCGTCGACAATGGTGTAGGCGGCGATGAACACTGCAGTGCCGAGAGCAAAGAGCAACGGCCGCCGATCGCTTCGCCACGGCAGACCGCCATCGAAGGACAGGCTGACGATTCCTG
Source organism: Gammaproteobacteria bacterium (assembly GCA_035471965.1). Lineage (GTDB taxonomy): Bacteria > Pseudomonadota > Gammaproteobacteria > HK1 > HK1 > CAMYJH01. The sequence continues at coordinate 6,750 of DATIPL010000793.1, read as the reverse complement.
CGCAGGCAAGCAATACCCCCACGAAGGCGACGAACGCAAGCGTCTCCCCGGCAAAAACCGCCGCGGCGCCCGCCACGAGCAGCGGCGAGAGGCCTCGCGCCAGGGGATACACATGGCTCAAGTCGCCGACGCGGTAGGCCCCGATCAGAAAAAAGTAATACCCCGAGTGCAGCACGATCGAAGCGCCGAGGTAGATCCAGCTTTCCCGCGCCGGCACCTCGACGAAAGGCAGCGCCAGCATTGCGAAAACCGAGCCGACACCGTTGACCATCGCGAGCACGGCAAGCCGATCGCCGCTCGTCTTGACCAGTGCGTTCCAGCTTGCATGGAACAATGCCGCCAGAAGGACCAGGGCTGCGGCATGGAAAGTAAGCGTCACGGGCAGAAACTGCCGGTATAGAAAGGCGCAGAGTCTATCTGTTTTATGCAGACCCAAGTAGCTTCCGGAAGCCCTGCCAATGGAATTCCGATCGGTTTCCTCGTCGCCCCTCTGTCACGGCGCAGGCATCGAAAATGCCGCCGCGCGCGTGGCCGAGCCTGTCAAGGTATATTTCGCCATCCAGCGACGGTGGACCCTCTCTGATGAGCAACGGTAACGAGTTTCGCATTGCGGTGCTGCCCGGTGACGGAATCGGCATTGAGGTCATGGACGCGTGTCTCGAGGTGCTCGAAGTGCTTGCCGGGCGTACCAGCGCTTACAAGCTGAAGATGGACCATCTGCCGGCGGGCGCGGGGCATTATCGAGACACGGGCACGGCGCTGCCGCAGAAAACCCTGGATGCCGCCCGTGGCGCCGACGCTATCTTGTTTGGGGCCATGGGGCTGCCGCAGGTGCGCACCGAGGCGGGAACCGAGATCCAGCCCCAGCTGGACCTGCGCGTGGCACTGGATCTCTATGCCGGCGTGCGGCCTATCAAGGCCATACCCGGCGCGCCCACGCCTCTGGCCGATCCCCGCGCGGCGGAAATCGATCTGATCATCGTGCGCGAGCAAACCGAAGGCCTGTTCAGCGACGTGGGCAAGGCGCGAAAGAAAAACGACGCCGTCGTCGTGGATCGAATGGTAATCAGCCGTAAAGGAAGCGAGCGCGTCACGGAGTTTGCTTTCAAGCTTGCCGAGCGCCGCAGGCGCGACGGACGGCCTGGACGCGTAACCTGCGTGGATAAGGCCAATGTGCTCGCGTCCGCCGCTTTCTTCCGCAAGGTGTTCAACGAACGCGCGGCGCTACACCCGGAAATCGAAACCGACTGTATGTATGTGGACGCGGCCAGCCTGAACCTGGTGCGCGCACCGTGGCAATTCGACGTGCTGGTCACCGAGAACATGTTCGGCGACATTCTGTCCGATTTGTGCGCTGGACTGATAGGCGGCATGGGTCTTGCGCCTTCCGGGGATATGGGCGACGACCACGGTTTGTTTCAACCCTGCCACGGCACTGCCCCGGATATCGCCGGAAAAGATCTGGCCAACCCGACTGCGATGCTGCTTTCCGCCGTGCTGATGCTGCAGTGGCTGTGGCACCGCCACGGCGTGGTCGCGCTCAGAGAGGCGGCGCATCTGCTGGAGAACGCCATATACCGCGGCTATGCCGAGGGCGCAATCCGGCCCGCGGAATATGGCGGCTCCGACGGTACGCAGGCGGTGGGGAGAAAGGTGGCGGAACTCATCCGCGCGTCATAAATCCCGACGACAAGTGTTGGCTTCCTGGATAGAAATCGAGATCTCGAATATCGAATGCCGAATATCGAATATCGGATAAAAGAACAACAGGCGTCCCGCGACCGTTGTAAAGCAGAATGCTGCCGGGCAAAGCAATTATTTAACCTGCGCAACGGCAGACAATTCGTTTCGTTTTCCGATATTCGATATTCGATCGCCTATCTGAGCCCTTGACTCGGCCGTGTCCGCTTGCACTACCCAACCAGGATCCGCCGCCTCAAATCGCCTCCGCAATCGCCTTGCCCAACTCCTGGGTCTTCGCGTTGCCGCCCATGTCCGGCGTCAGCACTGATTTGTTGCCAATCACGCTTTCGATTGCGGACTCGATAGCCTTGGCCGCGTCGGCGTGGCCCAGGTGTTCGAGCATCATGGCGCCGGACCAGATCTGACCGATGGGGTTGGCGATGCTCTTGCCGGCAATGTCCGGCGCCGATCCGTGCACCGGCTCGAACATGGAAGGATACTCCCGCTCGGGGTTGATGTTGGCCGAGGGCGCGATGCCGATTGTGCCCGCCACGGCCGGACCGAGATCGGAAAGAATGTCGCCGAAAAGATTGCTCCCGACGACGACGTCGAACCAGTCTGGATGCAGCACGAAGTTCGCCGTCAATATATCTATGTGGAACTGGTCGGTCTTGATCTCCGGATATTCGGAAGCGATGGCTCTGAAGCGCTCGTCCCAGTACGGCATGGTGTGGATGATGCCGTTGGATTTGGTCGCAGAGGTCACGTGCCTGGCTTCGCGATTGCGGGCCAGCTCGAAAGCGTAACGCATCACCCTGTCAACGCCGCGGCGGGTGAATATGTTCTCCTGAACGGCCATCTCGGCGTCGCTGTCGCGATACAGCCGTCCACCAATCTCCGAGTACTCGCCCTCGTTGTTTTCTCTCACCACCATGAAGTCGATGTCTTTCTCCGTGCGGTTCTTGAGCGGCGACTCGATCCCTTTGAGCAACCGCACCGGTCTCAGCGCGATGTACTGACGAAATTCGCGCCGGATTGGGATCAGTAGACCCCATAAGGAAACGTGATCCGGCACGCCGGGAAAGCCGACTGCGCCGAGGAAAATGCTGTCGTGGGCGCGGATCCGATCCAGTCCGCCCTCTTCCATCATGCGACCTGTCTTCTTGTACTGCTCGCAGCTCCAGGAAAACTCATCGAAGCTGAACTCGATGCCGAAGCGCCGTCCGGCCGCTTCGAGCGCGCGAATGCCCTCCGGCACCACCTCTTTGCCGATTCCGTCTCCGGGAATGACCGCGATGCGGTAGCTGCTCATTGCCTGGTTCTCCTCGATATTCCGTCCAATCGGTGAACACCGACTTACTGTCTGTCTCGATCGCGCTGCCGCGACTACGCGGCCTCCGCCGGTGCCGTCGCTCGATCCATCAAATGGATCAAACCCTGTCGGCACATTATCGCCATTTTTGATCCGGGTTTCGTCCCTGCTTGAGCGCCACTGAAGCCAACAAGGAACGCTGAAATGCCGGTCGACGAGGTAGATCAATGCTGCGCCTGGGCGCGCTCAATTCACCGGCGCTCGCGACCGGTGATTTTCCGAGTACGAAAATATGAGAACGATTTTCCCGATACTCGCAGGGCTTCTGCTCACCTCGCAAAGCGTCGGCGCCGAGATCGAAATCCAGACTCTAACCGAAGGCATCCAGTCCCCGGCAGAGACGCTGCGCCCGGGAGACGTGGGGGCCGGCAGTCTCTTTCTTCAAACCGCGCGACCCGGTCGTTTCATGCCGGCTCCCAGCGTAGCCACGGACGTGCGCATGCGGATAAGCGGAATGATCGCGCGGGTCCAGGTGAGCCAGCGCTTCGAGAACCCGGACGATACCTGGACCGAAGGAATCTACGTTTTTCCGCTTCCCGAGACCGCCGCGGTCGACCGGATGCGCATGCGCATCGGGGAACGCGTGGTGGAGGGCCGCATCGGGGAACGTGAAGAAGCCGAGCGAGTTTACGTCGAGGCCAAGCGAAGCGGCCGGCGAGCCGCCCTCGTCGAACAGGAACGGCCCAACATATTCACCACCTCGGTGGCAAACATCGCTCCCGGCAATGCTGTCCGCGTGGAGATCGAGTACCAACAGACTCTGCGCTACTTGAACGGGGAATTCGCCCTGCGTTTTCCCATGGTGGTGGCGCCCCGCTACATTCCGGGATGGCCGATCCCGCGCCAGGAGTCGCCGCCGCCTTTCGGGGGCACCGGCTGGTCCATCGACAGCGATCAGGTGCGGGACGCTTCGCGCATCACTCCGCCGGTGATTCACCCGAGCGAAGGTGTAATCAATCCGGTGACTCTGAGCATATCCCTGGAGGCGGGATTTCCGCTGGCGCGCCTTGAAAGCCCCAGCCACGCCATCTCCATCGACGACCACGGCGCGGGCGGCGCGCAGATCCGCTTCGTCAACGGCAGTGAGCCTGCGGACCGGGATTTCATCCTCGTCTGGTCGCCGCACATCGGCGAAGCGCCGCGCGCGGCTCTTTTTACCGAAGCGATCGGCGACGAGACCTACGCCATGCTCATGCTGATGCCTCCCGAGTCGCCGCCGGCCCGCACGCTGCTCCGGCGCGAGGTGATTTTCATCATCGATACCTCGGGTTCCATGGGTGGCGCGTCAATCCGTCAGGCCAAGCGCGCGCTCGGATTCGCAATCGAGCGCCTGCGTGACGGCGATCGATTCAACGTCATCGAATTCAATTCGAGCACCCGGCTGCTCTTCCGCACGCCCCGTCCCGCAAGCTACCTCTCCCGGGAGCGGGCGTTGACGTGGGTCGCCGCGCTCGACGCCGGTGGCGGCACCGAGATGCAATCCGCCCTGGAAGCCGCCCTCGACCATGACGCCGAAACTCGCGGCGTGCGCCAGATCGTGTTTCTCACCGACGGTGCGGTCGGCAACGAGGCCGCGCTGTTTAAGCTCATTCACCAGAAGCTCGGCGGGTCGCGCTTGTTCACCGTTGGAATCGGCTCCGCGCCCAACGCACACTTCATGCGCAGCGCGGCGAACTTCGGTCGGGGCACCTTTACCTACATCGGCTCGGTGACCGAGGTGGGCGAGAAAATGGATACGCTGTTCCAGCAGCTCGAATCTCCCGTGATGCAGGGCGTCGAGATCCGCTGGCCGGAAAGTCGCGGCGGCGTGGAGGTATTTCCCGCCCGGCTGCCGGATCTCTACGCCGGCGAACCGCTGGTCGTCACTGCGCGCCTCCCTCGTCTCGGTGACGATGTGGAGATTCACGGCGCGCGCGCCGGCGAAAGCTGGCGCGTCAGAATTCCGCTCGCCGGAGGTGGCGATCGGGCCGGCGTCGGAGTCCTGTTCGCGCGAAAAAAAATCGCCAGCCTGATGCAGGGAGAATCCCGCGGCGCCGATCCGGCCGCCGTCCGCCGGGAGGTGATCGACGTGGCCCTCGAGCATCACCTGGTGAGCAAATACACCAGCTTGGTGGCGGTGGACGTAACGCCCGCGGGAGCCGAAAGCGTGGATGCGGTGACCCGCGCGGTGCCCGTCAACCTGCCGGCCGGGTGGGAATACGATAAGGTTTTCGGTCCGGCGCCGGCAACCGCGACGCCGGCAGCAATCCATCTGCTCGGCGGGACGTTTCTGCTGGTCCTCGCTTCGCTCCTCACCGCCGGTCCGCAATTGTTGCGGCGACGCCGCGCGTGAAATCGATGGTGACCGCCGGCCTGATGCTGGCGGGTCTACTGCAGTTCGGCCAGGGCGCCTACATCCACGCCAAGGCCGTCTTGGCGCAAGCCCTGCTGGAACGCGCCTGGGATCGAACGCTGCACCGAGAGGCGGAATCGAGGCCCTGGGCATGGGCGGACACCTGGCCCGTTGCCCGGCTCAGGGTCCCTGCACTCGGCATCGACCGGATTGTGCTCGCTGGCGACAGCGGCAACGTGCTCGCCTTTGGCCCGGGCTGGATTCCAGGATCGGCGCCGGCCGGAAGCCGTGGTCGCGTCGTCATAAGCGGTCATCGGGATACCCACTTCCGCTTCCTTGATGACATCGGTTCCGGAGAGGTGCTGCTGCTTCAGTTTTCCGACGGAAGCGAGCGCCGATACCGCGTCGTCGGCGCCCGCATAGCCGATACACGCGCTCAAAATGGAGGCTCGCTCTATCCGCCCGCCGACGGCCTTACACTGATCACCTGCTATCCCTTCGACGCCGTGCGACCGGGCGGCACGTTGCGTTATCTCGTTGATGCCGATCCGGTCTGAAACGAAGCAAAAGCCGAAGCCCGACGAATCAATTCCTTCAATTTTGTCCGATAATTGTTGGACAGGCTCGAACACGCAGGTATCGTGTAATACGATGATTGGGTCAGGCGGGAACGCCGTTCCTTGATTGTATTACACTCAATCATGCCGGCCCATCCAGTACGGGCGTGCGTGCATCGATTGCGGTATCGAAAACCCCCTCGAACCACGCGATGAAATTTGATGCCTCGAAAATTGATGAATCGACCCGCCGACTCGTCCGCAGAAACCCAACCCCAGCTGGAAGAAGCACCGGATCCCGCCGAAGAGTTGCGGCGCACCGTTCGCCGGCTCGAATCCGAGCTGGCCGGCAGGATCGAGCTCGAGAAAACTCTCGAAGAAATCGAGCTGCGCTTCCGTAACGTGGTCGAGGGCTCGATTCAGGGCATCCTCGTGCACCGCGACTGGAAACCCGTTTTCGTCAATCCCGCCTGCGCCCGCATGTTTGGCTACCGAAGCTGCGAAGAGATGCTGGCCACCGGCGATCTGGACACGCATATCGCGGCCTACGATCGCGATCGAGTGCGCGACTACGCACGCCGGCGGCTAACGGGAGACGTGCCGCCCACGGAGTACGAGTTCGACGGCGTGACCAAAAACGGCAGGACGCTGCGCCTGAGGAATACGGTCAAGATGGTGCAGTGGGCGGGTCAATCCGCCTGCCAGTGCATTTTCATCGACGTCTCGGAATCCAAGCGAAGACTCGAGGCCCTGGAGCAGAGCCAGGCCCGTCTGGCCGCGTTGTTCGACAACATGCCCTTGAAGAT
>DATIPL010000792.1:0-1875 GCA_035471965.1 Gammaproteobacteria bacterium | reverse complement strand
CCGGAAGATTTTTTTCTCCGTAGGTGGTGGCGATGAAATCGCGCATTTCGTCCAGCGCGTCCTTGGCCAAAGTCACGGAATCGGTACGCATATAAGTAATGAGACCGGTGACGCCCCCCTCACCCGTGTCGATGCCCTCGTATAGCTGCTGGGCGATGCGCATGGTGCGCTGGGCGTTGAATCCCAGCTTGCGGGCGGACTCCTGTTGCAGCGTCGATGTGGTGAACGGTGCGGCCGGATTCCGGCGACGCTGCTTCTTCTCGATGGATACGACCTTGAGCTTACCGCCGGCCTTCTGCAGCAGATCCTTTTCCACCGCGCGGGCACGTTTTTCGCTGGCGATGCTGAATTGCTTGAGCTTCTCGCCAGCGTACTTGTTCAGCCTGGCGACGAAGGGGGCGTCCTCGGCAGTCAGGTCGGCGTCGAGAGTCCAGTACTCCCTCGGCTTGAACTGCTCGATCTCCTTCTCGCGCTCGCAAATCAGCCGCAGGGCGGGGCTCTGCACCCGGCCCGCGGAGAGCCCGCGCTTGATTTTTTTCCACAGAAGCGGCGACAGGTTGAAGCCCACCAGGTAATCCAGCGCTCTGCGCGCCTTGTGAGCATCGACCAGCTCGCTCGATATATCCCGGGGATGATCCACGGCATCACCGATGGCGCGTTTCGTGATCTCGTGGAATACCACCCGGTGCACCGGTTTCTTGCCCAGCGCCTTGCGCTGTTTCAGCACTTCGACCACATGCCACGCGATTGCTTCGCCCTCGCGGTCCGGGTCGGTCGCGAGATACAGCGCGTCGGCCTTTTTCATCGCCTTGCTCAGCGCATCCACGTGCTTCTCGTTTTTTCCGATAAGCTCGTAGTGCATCTCGAACCCGTTTTCCGGCTCGACCGCGCCTTCCTTTGGACGCAGATCCCGCACGTGCCCGTAGGAAGCCAGGACCTCGAAGCCGTTTCCGAGGTACTTCTTGATCGTCCGGGCCTTGGCCGGGGACTCGACTATGACCAGATTCTTAGACATCAGCGATCAACAAATATAGGCACATATAGGCACACAGCCGCGGCTGCGGCATGAATTCAGGAACAAGCTTAGTGGAGAAAAAAGGTCGTTGCTCGCTGGCGCTGTGCCGCCAGGGCGGGTCAATGCAGCCGGCCGCTCGAGCGGTCTAGGACCAGGTCCTCCATAAAGGCGTAGACATCTTCCTTCCCGGGCTGGTTGAACAGGACCATCAGCACCACCCACTTGAGCTGCTCCAGATCGACGCCCCCGGCCTCCAGCGCCATCACGCGATCGACGACGAGCTCTCTGGTTTGAGCGTCCAGCACGCCCGCTTGTTCGAGAAAGACGAGAAAGCCCCGGCACTGAACGTCCATGCGTTCCCTCTCGTCCTCAACGTAAATCCGGGTGCAGGGAACACAGGATACCGGCTCGGTCTTCATCGACTCCGCGTTGATCGCGAGATTTTCCAGCCAGTGAAATGCCTTTCCGATTTCGTCACCTGGAAAGCCCGCATCCAGAAGCGCTGAACGAATGACCTCCTGATCCGAATCGACCTCGATTTCGTTTTCCAGATAGTTCTCGAAAAGAAACATGAGGACGTCGAGCATGGTTTCCTTCATTTCAATTCAATGCCTTCCGGTTGCGCGGCTGTACAAGCCACCGGGAAGCGATGACACGTACCCCTGCATTTCGAGGGTCATGAGGATGGAGGAAACCTCTTCTGCCGTCAATCCAGTGCGCTCTACAAGCGTATCTACGCTTGCCGGATCGTGACCGAGCGCACGCAACAGGCTCCGAGCGGAGTCAGATTGCACCTCCGCACGATTCCGCTCGCTGTCACCACCCGCGATCGAAGCAGCACCGGAGTCACCCATCGGAAC
>DATIPL010000791.1:0-2005 GCA_035471965.1 Gammaproteobacteria bacterium | reverse complement strand
CCTGCCAATAATCTGTGTTAGTGATGAAGGGGAGCAGTCCGCGCGGGTCGTCGGCTTGATCCGTGAAGAGATCGCACTGCCCCCTTCCCCTGCGCGGCAATGTCGGCTTTCCGCCGCATATCAGACGGGGTGCGGTGCGCTGGCGAACGCGTGCTTATGACCCTGGCTGTGTGAAAACGCGCGGGTGGGGTATACTCCCTCGACGGTGGGGGAGGCTCGATGAAGCGTTATATCGAAGGGGTGGAGCGGGGTCAGGGGACGCTGTTCCCGCAACATCTGGAGGACTGGGTCGGCGAGGACAATCCGGTCCGTGTGATCGACGTCTTTGTTGATGAACTCGATCTGCGCGGGCTCGATTTTGACCGGGCCGAGCCGGAGGCGACGGGGCGTCCGGGCTATCACCCGGCGATGCTGCTGAAGCTCTACGTCTACGGCTATCTGAACCGGGTGCAGTCGAGCCGGCGGCTGGAGCGGGAGGCCGGGCGGAATGTCGAGGTGATGTGGCTGACGGGTCGGCTGGCGCCCGATCACAAGACCATTGCCGACTTCCGCAAGGACAACGGCCCGGCGATCCGCAAGGTCTGTTCTCAGTTCGTGGAGCTCTGCCGCCAGATCGGCCTGCTGGCTACGGCGAGCGTGGCGATCGATGGCTCGAAGTTCAAGGCGGTCAATAACCGGGACCGGAATTTCACCGCGGCGAAGATGCAGCGTCGGATGGCGCAGATCGAGAAGAGCGTGGCGCGCTATCTCGACCAGCTGGACACGGCCGATCGGCAGGAGCCGTCGGAGGCGCTTGCCATGAAGGTCACGCGGCTGAACGAGAAGATCGCCAAGCTGCGCGAGGAGATGCAGCGGCTGGAGGCGATCGAGGTGCGGCGGCAGGCATCGCCCGACGGCCAGATCTCGCTGACCGACCCAGACGCGCGCTCGATGGCGACGAGCGGACGGGGCTCGGGTGTGGTCGGCTACAACGTGCAGGCGGCGGTGGAGACCGAGCACCACCTGATCGTCGCCCATGAGGTGGTCAATGTCGGCAACGACCGCGGACAGCTGGCGGAGATGTCAGGCAAGGCCAGGGACGTTCTGGGAGCAGAGAAGCTCAATGTGGTTGCTGACCGGGGTTACTTCGACAGCGACGAGATCCTGGCCTGCGACAGGGCCGGGATCACCGTGACCCTGCCAAAGCCGATGACCTCAGGCGCCACAGCTCGGGGCCGCTTCGGCAAGCAGGACTTCCGATATCTGGCCGATCAGGACGTCTACCTCTGCCCCGCCGATCAGCGTCTCACCTATCACTACACGAACGAGGAGAATGGGCTCACGCTGCACCGCTACTGGACCAACGTCTGCCCGAGCTGTCCGATCAAGGATCAGTGCACCACCGGCAAGGAGCGCCGCATCACCCGTTGGGAGCATGAAGAGGTTCTGGAGGCCGTCCAACGCCGCCTCGACGAGCACCCCGAGGCGATGCGCCAGCGGCGCGAGACCGTCGAGCACCCCTTCGGCACCATCAAGGCTTGGATGGGGGCGACCCACTTCCTGATGAAGCGGCTGAGGAACGTGCGCACGGAGATGGCGTTGAGTGTGCTCGCCTACAATCTGACCCGGGTGATGAACATCCTCGGCATCGGCCCGCTGATCGCCGCGATCAGGGCCTAAGCGGCCCCTGTTTGGCCGATAATCGCGCCGTAATCGGCTCAAACTGCCCTTCGGGAGCGCTGAGCGCCACCTGCGCCGACGACAAGCCGGACATCGGGAAATCCGGGCTCAAAGGCTCGGCCGACACTGCAAAGGCGCCGGCCAGTCTCTCAGCGAAAGCCCTACACGCGTTTCCACACAACCAAGACCCAACCCGGACAGAGACTTAAGGCCTATCGGAAGGGCGGTCTGCAGCGCTGAGGGCCCACGTCACTGGTCGGCAGCCCGCGGTGCGCGCAGCACCGTCATGCCAAACACGACCCGGGAAGGAGTGGGCGCGTCGGGGCTGACATAGACGCCGATGACC
>DATIPL010000790.1:0-4006 GCA_035471965.1 Gammaproteobacteria bacterium | reverse complement strand
ATTCGACCAGAGCCGCGCCCGTCGATGGAGAGACACTGACGAGTGCCAGCCTCTCATCCGGTAATTTCCTGAATCCCCCCTCCGGAACCGCTTCCTGTTCCTGCCAGCTGTCCTGCACGGATACTTTGCTTCCTCCGCACGAAGCAGTGGAGAGAACAAATACGCACAGTCCGATTATTCTGCAAAACATTCCTGGATATTCCAGCGGGTATCCGAGGTAACCGGAAAGCGCTCGCGGCAACGACGGATAGCAGGGTCCTCGTGCACAGTGACAACGAGCCTCGCAGCCGCGTCCCTCATCGCAATTTGGATGCCGTTATCCAGAGCGCCGATGATACCAATCCCTTCCCTGGAGTAACCGTAGCCCCTGACGGTCCATTGAACGAGCCGCTCGCCATCGGGAGCAGACATCGTGTAGGAGTAAATGATATCGACGGAAGCATCGCCGCTATTGACATCCCAGTCATAGCTGAACGCCGAAATCTCCGGCTCGATGATCGCATCGAGCCGTGTTGCGCCTTTCGGCGGAGCGAATCTGGATTCCAGCGGCACTGTTTCAAGGAACATGTCGGACAACAGCTGGTCATGCAGAGATATGTTGGCCCGTCCAACGAGAATTACGAAATCCAATCCGGCAGAAGATCCATTCGTAAGACGGGCGTCGCGGAACGCGTCGCCGTAATATACGCCCAGCGTGATTGGCAGCGGCTCGAAAAGCGGCGGCGGTACACGATAATCGGGGTCGATCTCTTTCTTACAGCCCGATGAGGCCAAAAACAGGAGCAGAATCACCAAGGTCCAAAAGCATCGCATGATCGACACCGGCATTACGTTTTCGTACACATGGATATTGAAAGCTCGTGATATTTCGGTTTTCAATCGTCTCGCGCCGGCGGCGATTTCATCGAGATTAGCCTCGATTCGGCAGTTATGAAAGCGTCCCCAGCCGTTCTTCCTCCGCCATCTTCTTGAGCGCCGCCTTCCTCACCTTGCCGCTCGAGGTCATGGGAAACGCATCCACCGGCTTGCGCAGCTTCACCGCCGCCGCCACCGTCTCTCCGTAATAGCGATCCTTCATCCCGAAAACCGCGATCTCCAGAACGGAGGGATGGGTTCTCAAGTGATTCTCGATCTCGACGGGGTAAATATTCTCTCCGCCGCGGATGATGAGATCGCGCAGGCGGCCGCCGGCAATCACCAGCCGCCCCTCCGGATCCAGGTAGCCGAGGTCTCCGGTCTTCAGCCAGCCGTCTTCGCCGATCGTCTCGGCGGTGGCGGTCTCGTTTTCGAAATAGCCCCGCATCACCATCGCTCCCCGGGCCTCGATTTGACCGGTTTCGCCGGATTTCAAAACCTCGCCCGAAGCAACGTCGGTAATGCGCACGGCGTAACCCTCCAGCGGCTCGCCTGCGTTCTCGAATCGCTTCGGGTCGTCGAAGCGCGGGCAGGCGACCAGGGTCGAGGACTCCGTCTGCCCATAGACCTGGACGACGTGAGGGATGGGGAAGCGCTCCGCGCACCGGCTCAGGACTTCCGCATCCGTATCCGCCCCGCCGCAGGTGCCGGTACGAAGGCTGGAGAGGTCGTAACGCTCGCGGGCGGGGTGCTCCAGCATGGCGAGGTAGGACGTCGGTACCCCGCTCAGCACCGTGCAGCGCTCGCTCTCGATGATTTGGAACATGAGCTCCGGGTCGAAATGGGATACGCCCACGTAGCAGGCGCCGGTCTGCAGACAGCCGAGCAGATTCAGGATGCAGCCCGCGCAGTGAAACAGTGGAATGATCGAGGTCCACTTGTCTGCGGGCTCGATTCCCAGACGCCGTGCCGCGCCGAACGCGTTCTTCAGCATCGCCTCGTGGGTCAACAGCGCCCCTTTGGGAAAGCCGGTGGTGCCGGAGGTGTACTGAAGGGATCCGACGTCGCCGGGATCCACTTCGGGCAGTCGCTCCGGCGGCGCAAGCTCGAGCAGGTCCGCATACGCCAGGCACTCCGGCGCGGCTTCATCCAGCAGCACCACGAGCTCGAGCTGAGGCAGCGAGCTCCGAAGCGCCTGCAGGTGGGCGAGAAAATCGTTCGACCGGAACCGGGGCGAAAGCACCATCGCCCTGGCCCGCGACTGTTTCAGAACAAAGCCCAGATCCTCGCGCCGATGGTGCGTGTTCAAAGGCACCAGCACCGCCCCCGTCAGCGCCGCCGCCCCCTGCACCACCGGCCACTCGATTCGATTCTCGGCCAGCAGCGCCAGATGATCGCCGGGACGAAGACCGAGCGACATCAGGCCACCGGCGAGGCGAAGGGAACCGGCGTGCCAGTCATCGAAGGTCAGGGACCGGCCACTTTCGGGAAAGCGGAGCGCGACGGCGTCACCGCGGCGCCGCGCCATTCCGGCGAGCGCGTCTCCAAGGGTAAAAAATCGAAAACTCGGGTCTTGCATGTCGCCGACCGTTGTTCGCCTGTAGTCCGTTCAAGTCGCGGCCCGGGCAGCCACGCCGGGGGTAACCGAGCAGCGATGAATACCCGCAATCGTCACCGGCGCCGGCTCCACCGACTCCTTAATATATATTGGCTTCCAGTTCCGGCGCACAACTCACCGCCGCCGGATCTCGGAAGCGCAATCGGAGCCTTCCTGCGGCACTCGCATCGATCCGCGGATGACGAACGACGATTTTCCGCATGGAACAGCCGGACAAGGCCCGTTATCCTCCCCGGACTCGCCGCATGCTTCAGCATGCTGCCTCCGGCCAGGGAGTCTTTAGTTTTTTTCCCGAAAGCACGATTCGAGCAAGATTTCTCCATGCGGAACGCGCACAAGAGCATCCCATACATCAACAAGCCGTCACCGCCCGCCCCGATGCAGCCGCGCCGGCGACGATCCCGATCTACCTGAGTGCCCCGGCAATGGAGGCATGAGATGAGCCCATGCCCAGCAACGGGTGACGGCGTCCCCTCAGCAACATGAGAAGGTGGCTGAAAGCGATCGCCGTGGGGCTCACGACGGGGCTGCTGGGAGCGCTGTTCGGACTCACGCCTTCAGGTCACGAGTTCGAGCAGGACTTCGGTCTCGCGTGGCTGTTCCGCGCCCGCGGCGCGGTCGCGGCGCCGCCGGAAGTGGCCATCGTCGCCATTAATTTCAACACCGCCGCACGGCTTGCCGAACTGCTGCCCGGCGACGGCAGGCAGAATCGTCTGGCCCCGTTACCCCGCGACTGGCCGCGTTCCATCCACGCCGAGCTCCTGGAGGGGCTGACGCGGCTCGGGGCCTCGGTGGTGGTCTTCGACATGGACTTCAACCGTCCCAAGGACGAACGGGACGATCGCGTGTTCGCCGATGCCATCGCCCGCGCCGATCGAGTGATTCTGTTCGAGCGTTTGACCGGTAAACGACAGCCGATAGAGGGAAAGGACGGCAAGTCGCAGGGCTGGCTCTGGCTGGAACAGAGCGCGCCGCCCCTTCCCATGCTTGCGGAGGCGGCCAGGGGCGTGGGGCCGTTTCCCCTGCCCAAGCTCGACGAAGCCCTGTACCAGTTCTGGGCGTTCAAGCCCAGCGCCGGCGGCAGCGCAACCATGCCGGCGCTCGCGCTTCAGTTCTTCGCGCTTCGCGAGTATGAGGCCTGGCGGGATCTGCTGGTGGCGGCGGGCGTTGCAGCCCGGGACGAGCTGCCGGCGAGCGCGAAAGATTTCGCCCGTCCCGGCGCATTGCAGCAATTCATGCTGCAGATTCGAAAAGCTTTTGCCCGCGATCCGGGCATCGCCCTGCGACTGTTCGAATGGCTGGACAGCGACCAGGCTCAAGGCCTTCCCCGCGACCGACACCGCCTGCTTAAAGCGCTGACCGGGCTCTACGCGGGCGAGGTGAGCCGGCATCTCAACTTTTACGGTCCCCCCGGAACGGTGCGAATGGTGCCGTACCACCGCGTGGTCGCGATCGGCCGAGGGGATCGCAATGCGGAAGGACTGGACCTCGCCGGCAAGGTCGTGTTCGTCGGCTTTGCGGATCTCTTCGATC
>DATIPL010000789.1:0-2628 GCA_035471965.1 Gammaproteobacteria bacterium | reverse complement strand
CGACGCGGACGCGAGCGGGCAGGCAGCGCTGCCGGCGCGACCTTACCTCAGTCTTCGGCACTCGGCTCCGTCCGCGAAAGTCGTGCTTCCAGAAGCTATAGTTTCGGAACCGGCGGAACCCGAAGCAAAGCGCCGTGGTCGATTGAGTCCGACCCAGGGCACGGCGACTGTCCGCGAGCCCTCCGGGATCTGAGGCCTCGAGCGGATAGCGGCCCGGTCGCGGTGGGCGGGGGCGCGGACCCCGCTCCGGTCGGCGTCCATGGGGCTGAGGGGGCTGCCCGGGGTTGTCAGGGATCGCCTGTGGGGAAGAAACTTACCGCGGAGAATTGGTTTCTTTCCTGTTTGTGACCCTGTTCACCAAAAATGTGCCGGTAAAATGCTGTACTTATAACGCGCTGTCTCATTAGCGACTGAACTATAAGTAGTTGAAACAAAGCGCCCCGCGGCGGCAAAAGGATGCCCATGAGCCTCAATCCCAACCCAACGGAAGCTCCGGATGTGACTAATCAGGGTAAACGGAGTCGGCGTGACGACACCACCACTCTGGCCGGTCGGCTGCGCAAGCGCAGACGCGAATTCGGCTGGACCCAGGTTCAGCTGGCAGAGGAGGTGGGCACCTCCCAGGCGGTGATTCAGAAGATTGAGAACGGCAAGAGCCTGAGACCGAGGATTCTCGAAGACCTGGCCAGGGCCCTTGATGTCTCCCCGTCCTGGCTCATGTTCGGGGTGGAAGAGGTGAGCGCCCTGGACGAAGAGGCGCTGGAGCTGGCCAAGGCCTGGGCCAATCTCCCGGAGCCGCACCGCTCGGCCATGCGCGACGCCATCTTCCGAATGCGCCACGGAAAGCAGTAACCCCTTCATTTTTAACTGATTCTTCTCCAAGCGGCGCGGTTTAACCCGCGCCGTTTTGTTGATCCCACCGGGCGCGGCGTCCTCGTCCCGTCGAATCGGTCGTTTCCCGACGGCTTTCTCCCCGCGGATAGCCGGCACGTCGGGCCCCCGAAGCCGGGTCCCAGGCTCCCCGACCCCTGCCGAAATCCGCTTCCAGCCGCCGCCCGTTCCCGGGAAGCCGCGGATTGGGAATGCGTGGCACAGCGATTGCTCTATATCCCTCCGACATCGCACTGTTGTGATCTAAAGCCTTGAAAATCAAGACTTTAAATCGCAACCCGGTGTCAGAAGTGTCTCCAAACGGAGACACCGGGGGCCCGCCCCAAAGGGCGGGCCGTAGGTATCGGTCCCTTTGACCTCAGGGTCGCAGGAGGAGCTATGGAGAGTCGCAGTACGGTGGAAGTTGTGAATTCGAACGGGAAGGACACGTCCGAGCAGGGGCATTACCCGGTGGAAGCTACGCTGGCCACGCGCCTGCGAAGCGCGCGCAAGGAGCATAAGTGGTCGCAGCAGGATCTGGCTGACCGCGCCGGCACCACTCAGGCAGTCATTCAAAAGATCGAGAACGGCAAGAGCCTGCGTCCGCGGAATATCATCGCCATCGCCCGGGCCCTCGAGGTCGAACCCTCTTGGCTCATGTTCGGCGCCAGCGAAACCGCGCAGCTCCCGCCCGAGGCGATAGCGGTGGCGAGAGCCTGGTCGGAACTGGATGAGCCGCACCGCAGCAACCTGAAGGAACAGCTGATGCGGGTTTCACGGAGCTTATAAAAAGACTGCAGTCACGGCTGAAAGGGGCCCTCGGGGCCCCTCTTCAGCGGGCTGTTATCCCTTCATCACCTGCTGTCCATGCCGCCGCTGCCGCCACGCATGGGCGAAACCGATCCCCCAACCACTCCGCGTTTGCTCCGCGCCCTGCCGACTGACATCTGCAAGGCCGGTGGTGACTTTTGCCGCCGGGAACGTCGCCGCAACCCGGGCGACAGGCGATGGGTCTACTGTGCCGTACCCACGGACAGGTTCAGATCGGCGTCCGCCGGTTGCCGCTCGCCGCTCGCTGCCGCGCCCTGGAACTGAACCCGGCAGCGCAGGCCTGCCGGCAGCGCATAGTCCGGATTGGGCAGCTCCAGGCGCACGCCGAAGGTGCCGCTGGCGGCGTCGAAAACGCGATCGACGATGCTCACCCTGGCGCGATAGTTTCCGCCTACGGGCTCTCTCGGCCGGACTTGCGCCGTCATGTCCACGGCAATGGTGCCGTAGCGATCCACCGGGACGAACACTTCGACGTTGAGCGGATCGATCTCGGCGATGGTCATCACCGCGGCCTGCTCGTAAGCGTACTCGCCGGGGAACATGGTGACCTCCACCACGACTCCGTCCACGGGGCTTCGGATCTGATATCGGTCGAGCAGCGCCTTGGCGCGGCTGTGTTCCACCTGCGCAATCTGGTGCTCGAGCTCGGCTTTCTCCAGCGAGAGCTGGGCCAGCCGCTGTTCTATCTCTGCCGTGTCGTAGTCTCTGCTGGAGGCCATGTTATTTTTATGCAGCTCGCCGATCCGGGATACCTCACGCTTTCTGAAGTCGAGCTGAGCCTTGCCGGAAAGGATGTCCGTCCTTCCTTTGGCGCGCAATCGCGCGAGCTCGAGCCCGAGGCGTTCGAGACGCATGTCCAGCTTGGCCACGACCTGGTCCTTCTTCACCAGGTCGCCGCGTTCCACCAGCACCTGATCGATGACGCCC
>DATIPL010000788.1:0-8363 GCA_035471965.1 Gammaproteobacteria bacterium | reverse complement strand
CTCATCGAAACACGGCGAGAGCATCTTTCAGGCGGAGCGGGAGCTGCTTCGCGAAAGCTTCGATGTCAATACTCTCGGACCGCTGCTGGTGGCAAAGTCGCTGGTCCCGCTGATGAGGCGAAACGACTACGGTCGAATCGTTAACGTATCCAGCGGCATGGGACAGCTTTCCGATATGGATGGCGGCTATCCGGGCTACCGCATCTCCAAGACGGCGCTCAATGCTGTGACGGTGATTCTGGCGCGGGAGCTCGAGGGCACCAACATCAAGGCGAACTCGGTATGTCCGGGCTGGGTTCGCACCGACATGGGTGGCGACAATGCGCCCCGATCGCCGGAGCAGGGCGCGGACACCATCGTCTGGCTGGCGACCCTGCCTGACGACGGTCCGAGCGGCGGGTTTTTCCGTGACCGAAAGCGAATTGCCTGGTGACGGGCGGAGAGTCCGAACTCGTCGTTGTCAGGACGGAATGAAACAAGGGGCTTCGATCAAGCTCGCTTCAACAGGCGCGACTCGATTTGTCCGCACGCGTGCAGGGCGAGATCGTGACCGTCGGATCGGGAGGGGCGGGTGGAGAATCCGTACACGCCCGCTTACGAAGCCAGTCGTGTTCGACGCCGTGTCAGGCTTCGCCTCTGGCCGGATAGTTCTTCTCGACTATGAAATCCACCGCGCTCAGCACCTCTTTGAAATGCGGACGGGCAAAAGGCATGGTGGCCACCGACGCCGCGTAAAGCGTGCAGTCGGGCTGCACCAGAAACAGACCCGGCTCGCTGAACTGAGCCGGCTCCTCGATTCCGACTGAGGTCTTGCCACGCCCGCTGGAGATGTAAAGACCCCACTCGCGCGCCTTGTCGATTCCCAATCCATATCCGATGTTGAGATTCTTGATTCCCCAGTCCTCTTTGGTCTGCTCCGCCCGGTCTTTGGTATCGGTGCTGACGAGGATGGGTTCGACGCCGCGTTTCTTGAAGTCATTGGCGTTGCGATCGAGGTCGCGCACATAGGTCTTGCAGATGGGGCAATGCAGGCCCCGGTAAGCGACAATCATGGTGAAATTTTTCGGCTTCTGATTCGAAAGCCGCCAGGTGTCTCCCTCGAGGGTTTTGACCTCGAGTTCGGGAGTTCGGATTCCTGGTTTGGGGTTGCTCATCTATGTGCCTCCTCGGTCCATCGCCCGCACGTCACCGCGTGCACTTTAACAGACCGTCATTGAGCGGCGAAATTCGTTCCCGTCCCACGGCGACGAAAATCTCCTCTCGACGTTCCAATCGGGGCTCCGTATCGGTGCGTGAAGCGGTCGATTTGGTTTACAAGGCGGATTTCATGGGCCACGCTTCTTACTGCAGCCAAAACTGCTTGCAGCAGGCTCCGGGGGTCTGGGCGGAACTGCCGTACTGATACACGCGCCTTCCATGGTCGAACACAGCATGCTTTCATCGGTTTCCAAGAGCGTGGCCCGTTGGTGCCTGGGCGTGGCGTTGCTGATCGTCTTCGGCCTGCCCGTCGCCTCCGCCCAGAATTCGGAGGCAAAAGCCGGCGTGAGCCTGAAGCTCGACTGGGACCTGGTGCCGAGAGTCGGTACGCCCGGCGTCAGCCGTGAGCAGCTGCTCGACGCCGAGGCGCCGGAGCTGCGCGACCGAATCCTCAAGGTGCGCGATCGAGTGGCTTCGCTCGAGCAGTCGAACGCCGAAAAGTCGACGTACCTGAATCATCACGAAGAGCTGATCCAACGCATGCGCGGCGTCGTGGCCGCGCAGGAAGAGGTGATTGCAAGGCTGACGGCGGAAGCCAGGCTGCCAGAGTCCGTTGCAATGTTGCAGGCGCCGGTGACTGCGCCTCGTCCCGCCCCGGCGCCGGCTCCTCAGGTCTCGACTCTGATGGCGCCCATACACCTCGGCCCCATTGAGCTTCCCGGAGCGGTGAGAAATTACCTGCTGGAGGGCGTCTTTGCCGGCATTCTGGTGATTCTCCTCAGCTGGGCGCTTTACCTGCGCTCCGTGGCCAGGGCCAGGACCTCCGAGCTGACGATACTCAAAGGCGGCAGCTCGGCGACGCCGACTCCGATGGCGGACGACGAGACCGAAGCACCGGAAGAGTGGCCTCAGACCGCGACGGCGTCCGCTGCGAGACGCGAGCCCGAACCGGCCCCCGCGACCGGGTCCGAGCCCCCGAATCCGTCGTTGGCACCCGCGCCGGAGCGGACGGATTCGGACACGGGGCCCGAGGCGCATTGGAGCGAGACCGTCATCAGGCGGAAGGCGGCGGACCCGGACGTGCTGGCGGAGGTCGACACGCTGATTGCGGAAGGGGAGCTGCCCAAGGCGAAGCAGTTGCTCGATGAGCTCGCCAAAGGCGAAGAGGACAACCCCGAGTATCGCCTGCGACTCCTGCACGTGGATTCCGCGCTCGGGAATTCGGCCAGGGCGTCCGAGCAGGAGCGAATCCTCGCAGAGATGAGCGAAGGCCCGCTGTCCGAAACCCGAAGCCGGATTAGAGAAATCGGCCGCGGTCTGTTGCCCGGGCATCCGCTTTTCGATGACGACTCGAAGCTGGAAGAAGCGAAGCGCATTATCAACTCTCAGGGCTCCAGCGCGCCTTCATCCGCCGAATCCGATGCGCCTCATGCGGCCAATGAGAGGAAGCCCATGGCTGCCTCGGCGCAGCGTCCTCAGGCGCCGCCGCTGATTCTCGACCTTGCAGTGGATGATGAGACCATCGATTTCTTCACCGATCTCAGTTTTGATTTCGAGGACGAAGCAGATAAAAAAGGATAAGCTCCCTGCTGCGTCATAACTCGCGAACGAGAACAACTAGGTAGAGACCCAGTGGCGATAAAGGCGGAGACCGTGGTCATCGGAGGTGGCCCCTGCGGGCTGTTCCAGGTTTTCGAGCTCGGATTGCACGGCATGCACGCTCACCTGGTCGAATCCCTTCCCCACGTCGGCGGCCAGTGTGCCGAGCTCTATCCGGACAAGCCAATCTATGACATTCCCGCGATTCCGGTGTGCGGCGCCCAGGAGCTGGTCGAAAGGCTCTTGGAGCAGATCAAGCCTTTCAACGCGGACTTCCACCTCGGACAACAGGTGAGAGTGGTTGAAAAGCTCGACGACGGAAGTTTTGATTTGAAGACCAGCGCCGGCACGGAGTTCGAAACCCGCGCGGTGGTCGTCGCCGGCGGCGTCGGTTCATTCGAGCCCATGCCGCTCAAGGTGGGCGAGATTGAAAAATTCGATGGCATCTCGCTCTTCTACAGCGTTAAAGACCCTTCCCTGCACGAGGGACGACGCCTGATAGTGCTGGGTGGCGGCGATTCCGCCCTGGATTGGGTGTTGAATCTACACGCCAAATCGAAGTCCATGACCCTGGTGCACAGGCGGCACGACTTTCGCGCGGCGCCTGCTTCCGTGTCCAGAATGAAGGCGCTGGTGGCAGACGGAAAGATGAATCTCTTGTACGGCAACGTTTCTGGATATTCGGAAAGCGCCGGCGCACTTTCCGAAGTCGAAATCGCTACCCTGGATGGTGAAACTGCGACGCTTCCGGTGGATCATCTGCTGGTGTTTTTCGGACTGTCGCCGAAGCTCGGGCCGGTTGCAGAGTGGGGACTCAGCCTGGACAAGGACAAGATCGAGGTGAACACGGAAACTTTTCAAACCAATGTTCCGGGGATCTTCGCCGTAGGTGACATCAATACCTATCCAGGCAAGAAAAAGCTCATCTTGAGCGGATTCCACGAAGCCGCGCTGGCCGCGTTCGCCATCAAAGCGCACCTGAACCCCGGAAAGAAGGTGCACCTTCAATACACGACCACCAGCAGCGTCATTCACCAGCGCCTCGGGGTCGAACCGCCGAAGAAAAAAACCGGCTGAATTTCTGCGCCGGAGCAGGCCGGGTGATCGCGGTGGCAGACAAGTTCGCGATTTCGACCCTCCCGGTGAACGAGATTGTCGTCGGTCTCGAGCAGCACGGCGCGCTTTCCCTGCCGCTGTTGAATGAAACTTTCCGTCACGAGCTGCTCGCCGAGGCGCAGTCCGTTTCCTTCAGACCCGCGCGGGAGTCCGTGGGCGAAGGTGATCGACTCGTCTATCAGCGAATGGAGGTGTGCAACCGATTTCCCCGAGGAAGCGTCTTCGTCGCATTGCGCGACGATTTTCAGGCGCTGTGGGATGCGTCTTTCATCGAGTGTCCGGACTACCCCTTCGAAACCCGGGTTCGGTTCAACGACCTCATGCTGCAACGCTACGCGCCAGGCGAGGTCGGCATCACGCCACACCGGGACCGCAGCGGATATCGAAACGTCATCTGCCTTTTCGTGCTCGCCGGTCGAGGGCGCTTCGGCGTATGCGCTGATCGCAGCGGAAAAAACGAGCGCGAAATATCAAACGCTCCGGGAGAAGTGATTCTGACGCGGGCGCCTGGATTTCTGGGTTCCAACGCGCGCCCGTTCCATTTCGTGCGCGACATCGTCGAGCCGCGCTACGTTTTCGGTTTGCGCCAGGAGTGCCGCTAGGAAAAGGTCTTTCTTCAGGTGCCTCTCAGGGACTCCACCGGAGGGTGGTCGAGGACGCCGCGGGTGCCGAGCCAGCCTGCAAGTCCGACGCCGGCGGCGCCGCCGCCGGCGCCGAAGAGCCACATCCAGGGATTGATCCGGTAGCCGATATCGAAGACCTGCAGCGCAAGCACCGCACCTGTTGCGGTAGCGGCGACGGCGGCCACCAGGCCGGCGAGCAGACCCAAAGTGAGGAATTCTGCCAGCAGTCCACGGGTCACGTGGCTGCGGCCGGCGCCGAGGACGCGCACCACCGCGCTCTCGTAGCGTCGCTCGTCGAGCGTGGACTGGATGGCGGAAAACATGACGACGACTCCGGCAATCAGAGTAAAAGCGAACACGTACTCTACGCCGGTGGTGGCGTGCTCCATGATCTCGCGGATCTTTTTCAGCAGAGCATCGGTGTCGATAATCGTCACGCTGGGAAAACGCTGGACCAGTCGCAGCAGGACGTCGTTGCGTTCCCGCGGCAGGTGAAATGCGGAGATGTAGGTGGCCGGGAAATGCTCCAGCACTCCGGGCGGTGTGACGACGAAAAAATTCACCTGGAAAGAGTCCCATTCCACGTGGCGCAGATTTGCGATGGGGGCGTCTATATCGCGACCGGCCACGTTGAAGCGAATCGTATCACCGAGCTTCAGACCCAATCGCTCGGCGATGCCCTGTTCAACCGAAAGAAGCGGCTTGCCGTGGTCGTCGGCCGTCCACCAGTTTCCGCTGATTACGCGATTCTGAGGCTGAGGCTTTGAAAGCCATGAAAGATTGAATTCGCGTGCCACCAGATGCCGGGCGCGCTGTTCTTCGTAATCCTCCGGCGTCACGGGCTTGCCGTTAACGGCCGTGAGGCGGCCTTTGACCATGGGGTAGAGCGCCGTCGAGGCGAGTCCGTTGTCGGCGAGAAAAGCGTCGAGCGCATTCACCTCATCCGGCTGCACGTTGACGAGAAAGTAATTGGGCGCATCCGGAGGCACCGTCTGATCCCAGGACTCCAGCAGATCCGAGCGAACCAGCGACAGCAAGAGCATCACCATGATGCCGATGCCAAAGCCGACGATCTGAAGGGTGCTTGCCCCGGCACGTCGGGTGATGTTGGCGAGCCCAAAGCGCCAGGCGACGCCGACGCGGCGGCGAAATCGGGAAAGCACTCGGACCAGCAGGACGGCGACCAGACAGAGCACCGCCATGGTCGCCAAGCCACCACCGATGACGTAGGCGGCGAGTATCGGGTCCCGCGCCTGCCAGAAAACGAGGCCGCCGAAGGCAAGCGCCGACGCGGCGTAGAAGCCCAAGGTGCCGGCTCGCGCCGGTCCGAGCTCGCGCCGGAGCACGCGGGAAGGCGGCACGTCGCGCAGTCTGAGAAGCGGCGGCAGGGCAAAGCCGGCGAGGGTGATCAATCCGATGCCGTACCCCTGCAGCACGGGCAACAGCGACGGCGCGGGCAGACTGCTGACGATAAAAGTAGAAAACAGTCCGGCGAGCACGAGCTGGGCAGCGTAGCCGGCAATGCAACCGGCCAGGCTGGCCCCGGCACCAATTACGAATACCTCGGTGGTGTAAAGGATGCCCACCTCGCGCTGGCCGACGCCGAGGCAGCGGAGCATGGCCGCCGTGTCCAGGTGACGTCCGGCAAAGCGTCTCGCGGCGATGGCAATTGCGACGCCCGCAAGCAGCACGCTGACCAGCGCCGCGAGGCTCAGGAACTGATCTGCCCGCTCCAGTGCCCGGCGCAGCTCCGGGCGCGCGTCGCGAATACCCTGAATGGTCTGGTTTACCTTCAGCCGTTGCGAAAGCCAGCCCCGAAAGAAGTCGATCCGCTCCGGCGCCCCCGCGAACAACACCCGGTACTGCGCCCTGCTTCCCGCTCGGATCAGGCGGGTGCCGGCGAGGTTGTCGAGGTTGATCAATACCCTCGGAGCGATGTTGAACAGATCGCCGCCGCGGTCGGGTTCGAAGCTCAACACGGCGCCGATTCGGAACTGCCGCGCCCCGATTTCGATCCCGTCACCCACGCGCACGCCGAGGAGAGCGAAAAGCCGCGGGTCCAGCCAGGCTGTGTCCGGTGGAGGGATCTGCGACGTCTCGGCGTCATTCCCGTAGGGCACGGTTGCGGTGCGCAGACGGCCGCGAAGCGGATAAGTATCGCTGACGGCTTTGAGCTCGGCGAGTTGAAACTGATCGCCGGCCACGACGACGCTGCGAAAGCTGACGGTCTCGGCGGTCTGCAGCCCCCGCCGATGCGCTTCGGCGGCGATTTCGCTCCCCACCGGGGTGGTGGAGCGGACCAGCAGGTCTGCCGCCAAGAGTTCGGTGGCGCCGAGCTCCATGGCGCGGTTCATGCGATCGGTAAAAAAGCC
The DNA here is from genome assembly GCA_035471965.1 of Gammaproteobacteria bacterium. Classification (GTDB taxonomy): domain Bacteria; phylum Pseudomonadota; class Gammaproteobacteria; order HK1; family HK1; genus CAMYJH01. The sequence continues at coordinate 1,456 of DATIPL010000788.1, read as the reverse complement.
TACCGCGGTAATCGCGCCGACGGCAACGATGACGGCGGCAATCAGCACCCGCAGCTCTCCCGCGAGCCACTCCCGCTTGAGGAATCTCAGCGCAAGCCGAACGGCTCTAGCGGCGGTGAAGGTGGATGCGGGCGGTTCCGTGGCGGAAATCATCTGAATACCTACCTGTTAATGGCGAAGCCCCCTGCAGGAGCGGGCGTGCTCGCGATGCCTCGAATCAGACGGGTCCAACAAAGACGATTTTTGTTTGGTGGCGCGTAATGCATAAGGCGTGATGCGCAATTTTCCTCTCGATATTCAATCTTCGATATTCGACATATGAAACGCATTCACATATCAGCTCTGTCCCCATCAACCTCTACCTTCTACCGTGTCCCATCCTTGACCCCCCATTCACCAACCGTCCCCCATCCAGTGTCACGGTGCGATCGCATGGTTCTGCCAGACGCGTATCGTGGGTCACCAGAATCAGCGTCGTGCCGTGCTCGCGGTTCAGGTCGAAGAGCAGCTCGATAATCTTCTGTCCGGTGGCGGTATCCAGATTCCCGGTGGGCTCGTCGGCGAAGAGCAGCATCGGATTGGCGGCAAAGGCGCGGGCGATGGCGACCCGCTGTTGCTCACCGCCCGAGAGCTGCTTGGGATAATGGCGCAGCCGCGCCGACAAACCGACTCGGTCCAGAATCGACCTGGCCGCGGATTCCGGCGAATCGTTATCGGCAAGCTCCATCGGCAGCATGACGTTTTCCAGCGCAGTCAGGCTCGGCAGCAGTTGAAACGACTGAAACACGAACCCGACGCGTCCTGCGCGCAGCGCGGCGCGGCCGTCCTCGTCCAGGGCACCCAGATCGTGGCCGTCCAGATAAACGCTGCCTTCGGACGCCGCGTCGAGCCCCGCCATCAGGCCGAGCAAGGTCGATTTGCCCGAGCCCGATGCGCCGACAATGGCGAGCTTCTCGCCGCGCACGATGCGCAGGTTGATGTCGTCCAGAATAACGAGCTCACCTTCCGGGCTCGGCACCCGTTTGCCTAACCCGACGGTCTCGAGAATCGGTTGTTTCGTTGTCGTTGACATCCGCTTTCAGCAGGTGGTTTTCGCGGTCTGAGTGACAAAAGGCGGTTATGGTATGTTTGGCGAGCGGTCCGGGGCAATTCGAGGCCCCGCCCCTGCTCCCTTACGACGGTGCACTCAATGGACTTCAGGCTCGGCCCCGAAATAGAAGACTATCGCCGGCGCATCCGCAGCTTCGTAGAGGCTCACATCGTGCCGCTGGAAAGCGACCCGGAGGCCTGCGACGAAGGTGACAACATCGCCCCGGAAGCGCTCGACCGGCTGCGGGAAAAAGCGCGGTCAGAGGGGCTCTGGTGCCTGCAAATGCCCAGGAGCAGGGGCGGTCAGGGGCTGAGCATGGTCGGCATGGCGGCCTGCTACGAGGAGATGAATCGCTCCATCTTCGGT
>DATIPL010000787.1:0-2003 GCA_035471965.1 Gammaproteobacteria bacterium | reverse complement strand
GGAGCTGGAACGGGCGCTGGCCGTGAATCCCGCATTACTTGGCATCAACAATCGGGATCTTCGGAATTTCGAAACATCCCTCGACACCACGCTGAAGCTGCTGGAGCGGGTGCCGCAAGGCGTTACCGTAGTCACCGAGAGCGGAATTCAAACTCCCGACGACGTGGCGCTTCTACGCAGTCACGGCGTCGATGCCTTCCTGGTTGGAGAAGCCTTCATGCGCGCGGAAGATCCCGGCGTAATGTTGTCGCAGTTGTTCAGTGCCGTGAGAACGGCACACAGGGATGCGCCGGGTGCGAGTTGACGCCAGTCCGCGGATCGACGAGCCGCTTCGAGCCCGCCGGATTTCAGCGCGTCCCAAAGACGACGATGGTCTTGCCCGAGACGGATATGAGGTGTTCTTCTTCCAGGTTTTTTAGCACGCGCCCAACCATTTCCCGGGAACATCCCGCTATACGGCCAAGCTCCTGCCGGGTAATTCGGATCTGCATGCCGTCGGGGTGGGTCATCGCGTCCGGCTGCTTGCACAAATCCAGCAGCGCTCGGGCCACACGGCCGGATACATCCATGAATGCCAGATCACCGACCTTGCGGCTGGTGTTACGCAAGCGTAAAGCAAGCTGTGACATCATGGCGTAAAGGACTTCCGGCAGCTCCGACGAAATCGCCTTCAGTCGTTCGTAACCAATCTGGGCGACTTCGCACTCGCTGCGGGTGCGTACCAGTGCGCTGCGTTCGTGCTTTTCATCGAACATCCCGATTTCGCCGAAAAAATCGCCCTCGTTGAGATACGCAAGCACGATCTCGTGCCCGTCATCGTCCTCCATGACCACCGATACCGAGCCCTTGATGATGTAGAAAAGCTCTTCGGAGGGATCCCCGGCATTCAGGATCACCGTCTTCGCAGGATATGTCCTGCGGTGGCAGTATTCTAAGAAGCGCTGCATCGCTTGATTCGCTGCCTGGGGAATGTTGGCCACCATGGCCTCTCTCCAACCGGCCGGTCCCGGGTGATAAGCTCTCTGAGCAAGTGTATTAGACGCTTACGCGCGTGTCGACGTGGCGGCGTGAAAGACGCCGGGCAATGTCAGAAAGATGATGAAATCACGAATCAAATGGATCGAGCAGGCGAGCTTCGTGGCCGAGTCCGGCAGCGGCCACGCGGTGGTCATCGACGGCGCGCCGGAGCACGGGGGCCGCAATCTCGGAATTCGCCCCATGGAGGCGATGTTGATGGGGCTCGGCGCCTGCACTGCCTTCGACGTGGTCTCCATCCTGAGAAAAGCGCGCCAGCAGATCACGAGCTGCGTGGTCGAGCTGGAGGCGGATCGCGCCGAAGAGGTGCCCAGGGTATTTACCCGCATCCGCATGGTGTATCGCCTTTCGGGCACCGATCTGGACTGCTCCCGGGTCCAACGTGCGGTAGCGCTGTCGGCGGAGAAGTACTGCTCTGCCACGGCCATGCTGCGCGACCGCGTCGACATCAGTCACGAGGTGATTATCGAGGACGGGAATAAAGCCTAAGGGCGCGTGAGTCGGGAGACGGCGTGCCCGGCGGCTACACGGCGTTCGCAGGTGAAAGATGGAATTGGGTAGATGGGAGCGGGCCACCTGAAACCCATGATCCCCATCTACCATCTACTGACCACCATCTACCCGTTCCGGTTCTGAGGCCGCCGATATCCGCTCAGCCTTTACGGGCATTCAGGCGCTGCCTGGCGCGGTCGATCATGAACATCGCGTCGTCCCCCTTGCGCCAGGAGGCGAACGCCACGCTTGCCGCAAGCGCCGGGTGTTCGCTGTCTTCGGTCCCGAAGCGCCGCTGCAGCTTATCCGCCAGCACGCGGGCACCCTCGGCGTCGGTCTCGGGCAGCACCAGGAGAAACTCCGTATCACTGACACGCCCAGCGGCATCGACCCAGCGCATGCCGTCGCTGAGCACACGTCCTGCGGCGATAACGGCGGTATCCGCATCCACCTCCTTCATGTCCGGTGACACCTTG
>DATIPL010000786.1:0-3036 GCA_035471965.1 Gammaproteobacteria bacterium | reverse complement strand
AGCGCGCTGGTGGAAGGCGACGCCACCCTGGATCGATTCGCCGGCATCGTCGCCTGCGGCGGATTTTCTTACGGCGACGTGCTCGGCGCCGGCGGCGGCTGGGCCAACTCCATTCGCTTCAACCCACGCACGCGCGAAGTTTTTGCGGATTTTTTCGCGCGAAAGGACCGCTTCGCCCTCGGCGTTTGCAACGGCTGCCAGATGTTCTCCCACCTCGCCGAGCTGATCCCCGGCGCGGAACACTGGCCGCTGTTCGAAAAAAACCGCTCCGAGCAGTTCGAAGGGCGCGTGTCCATGGTCGAGGTGTTGCCCTCACCTTCGCTTTTCCTGAGCGGTATGGAAGGTTCGTTCCTGCCCATCGCCGTAGCCCATGGCGAGGGACGCGCGGTATTCGCCGACATCGACGGCGCCAGAGTTACGCTCGAAGAAGGTCTGGCCTGTCTTCGCTTCGTTGACGGTGAAGGCCGGCCGGCGACCCGCTATCCGGAGAACCCCAACGGCTCTCCGCTCGGCATCACCGGGTTGACCACCGGAGACGGCCGCGTGACCATCATGATGCCGCACCCGGAACGCGTATTCCGAAGCGTTCAGAATTCCTGGCGTCCGGATGGCTGGGGCGAAGACGGTCCCTGGCTGCGAATGTTCAGAAACGCGCGCGTAAGCCTCGGCTGAGGATGAAAATTCGTTAATCCAGGCACTTGCGGGACAATAGCGTGAGGTTTTCGTGAACAATCGCGCCTAAACTTTGCTCTAACAAATCAAGCGACACAGCGCAAACAGGTTCCCCATGCTCATAAGGAAAACCAGCGACATCAAGCCGTCTGAGATCACCTCGGAATCCGTTTATCTCAATCGACGCGTGTTCATGCGCGGCGCAGGGAGCATCGCCGGGGCCGCCGCGAGTATGCTCCTTCCCGGAACCGCCGGCGCTCTGGCCACGGATCCCAAGGCCCAGGGAATGCCGCTGGAGAAAGTCTCCGAAACCGCATTCAGCACCGACGAAGAGTTGACGCCGTGGAAGGACATCACCCGCTATAACAACTTCTATGAATTCGGAACCGGCAAACGCGATCCATACGAGAACGCGCAGGAATTCGAGCCGCGCCCCTGGAGCATCAAGGTGCTCGGTGAATGCGAAAATCCGGGAGACCTGAACCTGGAGGATTTCCTGAAGCCGCACGCGCTGGAGGAGCGGATCTATCGCCTGCGCTGCGTGGAAGCGTGGTCGATGGTGGTTCCCTGGGTCGGCGTCCCCCTGGCACCGATCCTCAAGCGCTTCAGGCCCACGTCCAAAGCCAATTACGTTGCCTTCCGAACGCTGTTCAACCCGGGGCAGATGCCGGGGCAGAAAGTGCCGGTGCTGGACTGGCCGTACGTAGAGGGTCTCCGCATCGACGAGGCCATGCATCCGCTGACCATCTTCGCGGTCGGCCTGTACGGCCGCGTGTTGCCTAATCAGAACGGTGCGCCGATTCGCCTGGTGGTTCCCTGGAAGTACGGTTTCAAGAGCATCAAGAGTATCGTCACCATTCGCTTCACTGAAGAGGAGCCGCCCACCAGCTGGAACGTTGCAGCACCCCACGAGTACGGCTTCTATTCCAACGTCAATCCGCAGGTGGCTCATCCCCGATGGAGCCAGGCCCGCGAGCGCCGTATCGGCGAAGTGTTCAAGCGCGACACGATGATGTTCAACGGTTACGCCGACCAGGTGGCGAGCCTTTACGAAGGGATGGATTTGAGGAAATTCTTCTGAGCGTGATGCGTGATGCATAATCGAAATGGTGCCGCAGGATTGAGCAAAGTCGAGGCACTCTTCGCGTCACGCGTTACCCGTCACGCGTCACCAAAGAATGTGTCCTCTGCATCCTGTCCCTCGACCTCTACCCGTAAAGCTCACGTCCAGCTGCCCCAATGACCCAGCTCCAGCTCATCGAACGGGTGCTCAAGCCCGCGACGTTCGTCGTCGCGCTGATCCCGTTCGCCTACCTCGTCTGGGGCTTGTTCTTCGACGCCCTCGGCGCCAACCCGGTGAACGAATTCATCCGTGAAACCGGCGTTTGGGGACTGCGATTTCTTCTGATCACTCTTTGCGTGACGCCGCTGAGGAGAATCAGCGGATGGAATCCGGTGATGAAGTTTCGAAGGATGCTCGGGCTGTACGCCTTTTTCTATTCCGCGCTTCACCTCATTGCCTACGTCATCTTCGAAGCGGAGCTGGACGTCATCTACGTCATCGAGGACGCCGTATATCGGATGTACATTACAGTGGGATGGATCGGCCTGCTGCCGCTGATTCCGCTCGCCATAACCTCCACGGACGGCATGGTGCGGCGCCTCGGCGGCAAGCGCTGGCAGCAGCTTCATCGCCTGGTCTACGTTGCCGCGCTGGCGAGCGTGGGCCATTACCTGCTGCTGGTCAAAGCAGACCTCCGGGATCCGCTTTTTTACCTGGCGATTCTGCTGCTGTTGATGCTGCTCAGACTGCCGCCGCTGGCGAGGCAGCTTTCGGGCTTGCGTCCGGCGGCAAGCTCCGCCAGGTCGGCAAGGTGATTCAAGGAAATATGGTAGACCGGTAGAGGGTAGATGCGGGCGGGTGCTGTCACCCACTGTGCCTCCCATCTACCATCTACTATCTACTACCTGGAAAACCCGCTTCAGAACGCTTTCGACTTCTCTACATCCGCCACCTGTGGCACGGCGTCGGTGTTTTCCCGGTAGCGATCCAGCTCGCGCCTGGCATCGTCCACCGAGCTGCGGCAGCGCCCGGAAGTCATCAGCACTGAAACCTTGGTGAGCATCGATACATCACCGCCGGTCATACGCTGGTTTGCGCTTTCGAACAGCGGCCGGCAGGCGGATTCCACCCGATCCTCGATGGCATAGAGCGGTTCCTTCTGCGTCGGAGTTTCGGCCTCGGCGCTGAGGTCAATGACCTCGTTGACGACGCCGTTGGCGTCGCGGAAAGTCTGTTCGATTCCTGCGCAGGCGGAGAAAAGCGGCGGAAGCGCAATCGCCAGAATCGTCGCAAGCTTCATC
>DATIPL010000785.1:0-2165 GCA_035471965.1 Gammaproteobacteria bacterium | reverse complement strand
CGGTCGAGCTGGGCCTCGGGCAGGGGGAACGTGCCTTCCATCTCCACCGGATTGAGCGTCGCCGCAACGATGAAGGGGGAGGGCAGCTTCCGCGTCACCCCGTCCACTGAGACCTGGCCTTCCTGCATCGCCTCCAGCAGGGCGGACTGGGTGCGCGGCGTCGCCCGGTTGATCTCGTCGGCCAGCACCACGTTGGCAAACACCGGACCGTGACGGAAATCGAACGCGTTGGATCGGGCATCGAAGACATTCACGCCCAGCACGTCGCTCGGAACCAGGTCCGGCGTGAACTGGATGCGCGAGAAGCTGCAATCGAGCGAGGCGGCAAGCGCTTTGCAAAGCGTCGTCTTTCCGCTCCCGGGCAGGTCCTCGATGAGAACGTGGCCGGATGCGAGCACCGCCGCCAGCACCTGATCGATCGCATCGCGCTTGCCGACGATAACGCGCTGCACGTTGTCGCGCACGCGATCGGCCAGCGATCGAACGGCATCGGCAGTCTGCGCCGTCTCGGTCTCGCGCCTGTCCGCCGGGAGCTCGCCAGCCATGAAGGTCGTCCCCAGGATCCGGGAGTCGGGCGACAGTATCAGAAAAGAGAAGACCGGGTGAGAGACGGTTCAAAGATTGAACGGGTCGCCGGACAGGTCTCCGATCGCCGATTGGCCGCGGCCCGTGGCGGGAGAAATCGAAGCGCGGGCGGCGCCGGCTATCCGCGCGTCGCGCGCTTCACCGGCTGCTTCTTTTCCACCGGGGCCCGAAGCCTGTCGATGTGGCTGTCGACCAGATCCTCTGCGGTCTTGGCGAGGGCGAGATACTTGGGATTGAGCAGCCAGTTTTGAATCAGCCCGCAAACCAGCGAATGGATGCCGATCGCGGCGAGCTTCGGATCGACGGAAGCTTCGAGCATGCCCTTCCTGGCCGCGACCCGCATCTTTTCCTCGATGAGCGCAAGAGAGCTGCTGCAGCACTCGATGTGCCGCTCGCGAAGCGGCTCCATTTCGTCGACGTATTCCACTTTGTAGTGACAGATCTCCTGCATGCGGCGGCACTGAGGGTCGCTGGTAAGACGGGTGATGACCTGTATTGCCAGGGCGCGCACCTCTCCCAGCGGATCCTCGCAATCGTCCCCGGAGTGCGGCGCGATTTGCTCCAGCGGCAACGACACTCTCTGCATGAGCGCATCGAACAGATCCGCCTTGTTCTTGAAGTGCCAGTAGATGGCGCCGCGGGTCACCCCCGCGGCGGCGGCGATGTCGTCGAGGGAGGTGCGCGAAACCCCTTTCTCCAGGAACACCCGTTCCGCCTTGTCGAGGATGTGAGTGCGCGTTTCCTGCGCTTCTTCTTTGGTGCGTCGGGCCATTGAGCTGGTGTCTTGCTAGAAAAAACTCTCCGCCGGTTTCGGTGAGCGGGGCGGTGACCTCCGCAACCGGCGTCCCGCTCGGGGGTATTTACATACGTTCATGTATGTATGTATTATACGCGGCCTCGCGGGAATGTCACTGCGTTTCTTTTTCAGCCCGAGGCCAGGAATGTCGATCCGGCGGCACCCTGATCGACGAATACGACATCATGAATGACCAAGCTCGATTATTCTCCGCTGCGTTTCGCGGCGGCGTATTGATCGCCGTCATGGCGGCTTCCGCCCAGCTCTCCGGGTGCGAGCCCGCCGGCTCGCAGCCGCAGAGCGCCGCGCCCCCGCCGCCCGAGGTCACCACGGTGACCGTCGAGGCGAAAGATGTGCCCGTGGTCTTCGAGTACACCGGCACCACCGCGGGCTCCAGGGAGGTCGAGGTGCGGGCGCGGGTCACCGGCATCATTCTGGCGCGGAATTACCAGGAAGGGGGCCACGTCGCCACCGGCCAGTCGCTGTTCAGCATCGACCCGGAGCCTTACCAGGCGGCTGTCGCGCGGGCGGAGGCCGAGCTCGCCTCTGCCGAGGCGCGCCTGCTGCAGTCGAAGCGCGACGCCCAGCGGCTGAAGCCGCTGTACCAGGCCAAAGTCGCGAGTCAGAAGGAATTCGACGATGCGGTCTCCGCGGAGTCCATTGCCGACGCCGAGGTCGAGGAAGCCCGGGCGCGGCTGACCCAGGCGAAGCTGGATCTCAAGTACACCCGGGTCGAGTCGCCCATCACCGGAATCGCGGGCCGTGCGTTGCGCTCGGAAGGCAA
>DATIPL010000784.1:0-14995 GCA_035471965.1 Gammaproteobacteria bacterium | reverse complement strand
CTTTGTTCCCCAGTCCATTCGGCAGCACCCCACTGGGGGAGGGTGTGTTAAGCCGGCGCCTCAACAGCGTCGTCCCTGCCTCATTGCCTTCCAGGATACCCGCGCTGGCACGTCCCTGGCCATCAGGCTTCCCTGACGCGGGACCTCGAAGGCAATCCAGTGAGCGCGTCAGGTGTTTACACCCATGCGCTTGTCCAGATAGCGTTTGCGTTCAGCTACGATATCCTTGAACTCTCCAGCCACCCAGCGTTCTTCGATGGCCCAATAGTCGTCGCTTCGCCGATTGACCAGCACGGAGTTGGCGGCAATGGTCATCAGAATGGCCTGGCCTTTCTGCGTACGAATGCTTGTACGCGGAACACCGGCCCAGTCGATGACTACGTCCATTGGGCGGCCGTTGGCATCGCGTAAGATGGGCTTGTAGTAGTCGAAGTCGCGCGGTTCGAGGCTGCGCGTAGTGCCACCTTCTCTCACCTGGACGACCGTATCGGGACGGTAGACCACCGCGTAAAGCGTGTAGCCCTCGCGGTCTGCCGTACGGATGCCTGTAAGAACGTAGTGGCCGTAGTCTTCCACCCCGTAACCTTTGAGCACACGCTGAAAGTGTTCCGTGGCCGCGCTAAGATGGCGGAAGACCTTTCCCGTGTCTCCGCTCGCAGGAACTTCCTCGATTTTTTCCTTGTATGCGTATTTGTAGGTGCGCTCGAGGTCGACCTGAGCGTTTGCCTCCACCATTGCGCGATTCATTTCATGCAGATCCGCAGAAACGAAGTACGGAACCGTCGACACGCCTTCGAGAAGCCCGGCGACGATCATGAACGGCGAAAGTATGAGATGGCCGACTCCCTGGCCGAAGGTGTTGAAGCCGTGCTCTGGGCTCGGTCCGCTCCGTTGAGGAGCAGCGCAGCCGGCGATGAGCGCGGCGATGAAGAATGAAATTACCGTGCGTTTCATCAATCTAACCTCCTGGACCGGCTCGAATGCGGCTCGGCCTGTGATACAGCGACACTGCGCGCCGCCACATGCGATCCCTGGATCCGGGAACGCGCATTTCGCGCTGCGACGAGGAAAGAGTGGCACGCGGGTCGTGACTGCGGCGTTCCAGGTGGGTCACAGAAAAGTTACAGAACCAGGGCGCCGGAACGCGTTTCAGCAGACACCGTGGGACCGGCTATCATTGGGGTGGAAGGTCACTGCCAACGGTCAAGACTCATGTCTGACTCAACCGACACTGAATCGGGCTGGAATCCGACGCCGGATCCTCGCGCCCTTGCATTCGATCTGGATCGGGCCCTTTCCGCTCTGATGCTGGTGCATGCCCGCGTTCCGGAAACCGCGCTCACCGCCGGGGCGCTCGGCACCGAACGCGCCGGCAACGGGGTCTGCATCGGAGACGGCGGCCTCGTCCTCACCATCGGATATCTGGTTACGGAAGCCGAGCAGGTGTGGCTCACCAGCGCCGAGGGTCAGACGGTGCAGGGCTACGTGGTGGGATACGATCAGGAGACCGGTTTCGGCCTGGTGCGGGCTGTGCAACCCCTGGAAGTTCCATTCCTCCCGCTCGGGGATTCCGACGCCGTGGAGCCGGGAGACTCGATGATCGTCGCCGGCCACGGCGGACGCGACCAGGCCATCAACGCCAGAGTCACCACCAAGGGCGAGTTTGCCGGTTACTGGGAATATGTGCTGGACGAAGCGATTTTCACCTTTCCCGCGCATCCAAACTGGGGAGGCACCGGAGCCATCGGCATGCGCGGTGAGCTGTTAGGCATCGGATCGCTGCTGGTTCAGCAGATCACTCCATCGGGCGAGAGCGCCAGCGCAAACATGATCGTGCCCATCGACCTGCTTAAACCGGTTTTCGACGATCTTTGCAACTACGGCCGGCGTAACTCGCCGGCACGCCCGTGGATGGGCATGCTGGTGCAGGACGTGGGTGATCGACTGGTGGTGGGAAGCACCTACCCCGGATGCCCGGCGGATGAGGCGGGACTCAAACCCGGCGACATCATCGTCGCGGTGGCGGGCGAAGAACAGACCGGGCTGGCAACAATGTTTCGCAAAGTGTGGAGCCTGGGACCCGCCGGCACAGAGATCCCTCTGTCGCTGGTGCGCGAAGGCCAGGCCTTCGAAGCGGTGCTGCATTCCATCGACCGCAACGCGCGCCTGATTTCCAGCAAGCTGCATTGAGCAGCTGAGTCGGCGCGAGCCGCCGGCGGGAAGGGTCAGCTCGCTGTTCCCCTCAGGCGCCGGTTCAAAGCGCTGGTCACGGCCCTCAACGACGCGATGGTGATGTTGGGGTTCATGCCCACGCCGAAGAGCGTTTCCCCATTCTCACCTTCCACCTCCACATAGGCCACCGCCGTGGCATCGGCGCCGTGGCCGATGGCGTGCTCGTGGTAGTCCACGACCTTGACCGCCGCGCCGCAGTTCGCCGATAGCGCGTTCAGATAAGCGGCGATGGGACCGTTGCCTTTGCCGTTGATGGTGCGCTCCTCACCGTTCTGGCGGATAGTTGCCGTCAGCCTTCGTAATTCCGACGCGTGAGTATCGGGCACCGACCAGTGCTCGATGAACTCGAAGGGTTCGCGCCGGGAGAGATATTCCCGCTCGAACAGGTTCCAGATTCCCTCCGCTGAAATTTCCCTGCCGCTCTTGTCGGTGACTTCTTGAACCACTCGGCTGAACTCGATTTGCAGATTCCGCGGCAGATCGAGCTGGTGGTCCGACTGCAGGATATAGGCCACTCCGCCCTTCCCCGACTGACTGTTGACCCGAATGATGGCCTCGTAGCTGCGGCCGACGTCCTTGGGATCGATGGGCAGATACGGCACCTCCCAAAGCCCGCTGTTGCTCTTTGTGATTGCCGCCATTCCCTTTTTGATGGCGTCCTGGTGCGATCCCGAAAATGCCGTGTACACAAGGTCCCCGGCGTAAGGGTGGCGCGGGTGCACCGGCAGCTGATTGCAGTACTCGGCGGTTTCTCTCAAATGATTGATGTCGGAGAGATCCAGCTCGGGATCGATGCCCTGGGTGAACAGGTTGAGCGCCAGATTCACCACATCGACGTTGCCGGTGCGCTCCCCGTTGCCGAACAGCGTCCCCTCGATGCGATCGGCGCCCGCCATGACCGCGAGCTCGGCCGCCGCCACGCCGGTGCCCCGATCGTTGTGGGGGTGCAGGCTGATGATCAGGCTGTCGCGGTTCTTGACGTTACGGCAGAACCATTCGATCTGATCCGCGTAAATGTTCGGCGTCGACATCTCCACCGTTGCCGGTAGATTGATGATCGCCTTCCTCTCGGGAGTCGGTTCCCAGATCTCGGCCACCGCGTCGCACACCTCGACCGCGTAGTCGAGCTCGGTGCCGGTGAAACTCTCCGGAGAGTACTGATAGACGATCTCGGATCCGGTCATGCCTTCAGCGAGCTCGCGAACAAGCCTGGCGGAGTCCGTCGCGATTTTTCGGATGCCGTCTTTGTCGAGGCCGAAGACCACCCGCCGCTGCAGAGTCGAGGTGGAGTTATAGAGATGCAGTATCGCCCGGCGCACGCCCTCGATGCTCTCGAAGGTGCGCCGTATGAGCGGCTCGCGCGCCTGGGTGAGCACCTGAATGGTGACGTCCTCGGGAATGAGTTTGTCGTCGATGAGCCTGCGCACGAAATCAAAGTCGGTCTGGGAGGCCGACGGGAAGCCCACCTCGATTTCCTTGAAGCCCATCTCCACCAGCACATTGAACATGCGCAGCTTGCGATTGGCGTCCATGGGGTCGATCAGGGCCTGATTGCCGTCGCGCAGGTCGACGCTGCACCAGATTGGCGCCTTGGTGATGGTGCGCGAGGGCCATTGCCGATCGGGCAGTTCAATGGGCTCGAAGGCCCGGTACTTGCTGATCGGCATTGCGGACTTGTTCATCGAAACGGGCTCCGCGGGATGGGCGAGCACGCCTTCCCCGTTTGGAAAAAAACCGAATTTTCTATGATAACGCCGGAGCGCCCCGGGCTGAATACCGGTCCCGGCAGGCTCAACTCCCGAGAACGGGGTCCGATACCAATCCGAACCCGGCGACGGGCGCCGTTTTTCAGCGCAGGCGACAGCCGGGGAGAGGCTTCCTGAGGCAGCCCAGGTTATGCAGGAATACAGGCCCCTGGGCGGCGGCAAAGCCGGCTTTGCCTTGCCCCGCGGCTTTGCGATAACGCTGCCAGTCGCCCGCGTTTCCCTCCCGCCAGTAGCCGCTCAAGAGCTGAACATGCAGCGGTTTCATCTCCGGCAGCGTGTTGTAGCTCGCCCCGGGCGGACCGCTCCGACCCGGCAGCAGTCGCCGCTCGCCGAGAAAGCCCTGGAACAGGTAGAAGGCGTCGCTGGGGGGAAGATACTCGAGTGCATACTCCACTTCGCGTGCGCTTTCGGTGATGTCGTCGGCGGCGATGAGCGGCCGGGCGCCGAAGCCCATCAGATAACCCATCCCGCCCCGGTCGGCAAAACGCGCCGCGCGCCGCCGGTGCCGTCCTGGAAGGTGCGGGTAGAGCTCGTTGGATCGAATCGCCACGTCAATCACCTTGCGGCCGTCCGGCGGCAGCGCGATCGCTTCGTCGACCAGATAAGTGCGCAGGTAGTTGTGCTGTTGAAGCATAACGGCAACGGGCGTCTGCTCCGCGTTCAGGACCACCGTGACCGCGGTGTAGTGGTCGAGCTGATGCCAGTCCCGCAGATCTCCAAGAACACCGAGCAGTGCCGCCTTCCAGACCTGAAGCCCCTTGGGCAACCCGGAATGTCGGAACACTGCGTGGTAGGTGAGAAGAATGAAGCCTTCGCCCGCGTTCTCGCTGCGGCTCGAGCCGGTGACCTCGGCGCGGTCGATGCGGGCGTAGATCACCGGCGTGGACTTGCCGCGGTTCGGCGGCAGGTGGCGGAACTCGGCCCTCGGGTCCCCCTTGAAGCGGTTCAGCAGATCCTGCGTGACCGCTCCGGAGACCAAATTTCCCTTGCCGTCGTAAAGCCTGCCGTGGGCGACGTAGTCTCGATAGAAATCGATCGGCCCGGGATGATCCTCGGGAACCAGAATCCGCGGACGGTACCGCATCAACAGTGCGCGCTGTTCCAAGCTCGGCGTTGTCGCGACCGGGGGATTGTCAGCGAAATACCGGGCGAAGCCCGGATGCTGGGAGAAGTTGGTTTCCGCAGCGCCGCTGGCCGCGGTGGGAACCAGCAGCGCCAGTAAAATAACCTGCAGACGGTGCCGCCGTTTCATGGGATCGGGGAATCCTTCTGCTATATTTTTTATTGCTGTCCGACAACCGCCGCCAAGCGGCGTTAATCAGGGAAAGCGCATGAACGAAGACCATATCATCGCCGCCATTCTCGCCGCCGGCATGATCGCACGAAAGAGCGGAGACGACGTGAGTCCCGCAGACGCGGTTGCTCTTTACGCCGATTGTCTCTCAGAGCTCATCGACGCGAACCGCCCCAAACGCGACCTGGACCAGGCGGCAAACGGCTGATCGGATCGCCCGCGTGACCGGGTGCTCCTTTTCTCTCACACGTTCAGCGCGGCGGCGACTGTGCCAGTCGCGCGTCAACGTGCTTCAGCAGCTCCTCCAGATCCGGCTCCGCGCCGCCGATGCGATTCAGCTCACACACCATGCTTGCCAGATAGTCCCGACAGCTGCCGAAGTGGCCCCGCGCGCCGGCAATGAGTTCGGCCATCTCGTGCATCTCGAGCCGGCCGCAGTATTGCGCGTGGCCCGAATTCGCTACGAATGAGAGCGCGTGAAGCCGTTGCGCGCCGGCCTCGACCTCGATCCAGGTAGGACGGTAGACCCCGGTATTCATTTCCCGCTCGAACAGAGCCTCGAGATCCTCGGCGAGCGTCGTTGGATTCAGCGCATACGCGATGCCCCGGCACGCGCCGACACCGGGCACCAGTGCCGGACCGAGTCCCGGACGCGCCGGCGTCCCCCGGGCGCGGACGGTGAGTATGCAGAACTGTCGCCGGTAACCCTCGAGAAGAGCGGGCACCGCTTCGAGGGGTTCGAAGCATGGATTCCACATCAACGAGCCGTAGGCAAACACCCGCAGGCAGTCGCGTTGGGGCGCGCTGGCCAGGGTTTCTTCGAGGATGGCCGCGCGCCGCTTCGGGCTGAGCGGCCGGTAATCGAGGCCTCGCTTGCCCGGCACCAGGCCCGACAGCGCAGAGCGTCAGCCGCGGGCGGCCGCGCTTCGGCGGCCGGCTGGAACACTGGAAGGCTCCGCCGCGGTGTCGAAGGGCCGATCGTGACGAAGCGCCGGAATCATGCTCCGGACCTCGGCCACCCTCGCAGCGTCGACCTCGGCGTAGATGATTCCCGGCTGATCGCCGGCGTCGGCCAGCACCTCCCCCCAGGGATCGACGATCAGCGAGTGGCCGAAGGTTTCCCCCTCGCCGTGACGACCGCACTGGCTGGGAGCGAACACGTAGCTTCCGTTTTCGATTGCCCGCGCGCGAATCAGCACGTGCCAGTGGGCCTGTCCGGTGGTACGGGTGAAGGCGGCGGGGATGGTGAGAAAGTCCGCGCCGGACTTGGCCAGGGCCCGGTATAGATGTGGAAACCGGAGGTCATAGCAAACGCTCAGGCCCAGCGTGCCCCAGGGCATGCTCGCGGTCACCGCCGCGGCTCCGGGGGAGAAGCTGTCGGATTCGCGGTAGCGCTCGCCGTTCTTCAGATCCACGTCGAACAGGTGGACTTTGTCATAGCGCGCGGCGACCTCGCCCTGATTGTTCAAAAGAAACGAGCGGTTCCTGACGCCGTCGCCGGTGTCGATGGCTAGGGAGCCGAGCAACAGCCAGGCATCTGAAGCCGTGGCCAGCCGGCGAAAAGTTTTCAGAACCGGGTGCGCATCCTCCGCGTGGGGATCGGCGAACAGCTGGCGGTTTTCCAGCGTGAGGCAGGAAAAGAACTCCGGCAGACAAACGAGCTGTGCCCGCTCCGCCGCCTCGCGAACCCGCGCCACGGCGTCCGCTACGGAGGCCTCGCGATCCCGCGTGGCGCAGTTCTGAATGCAGGCAACGGTAAAAGGCGCGCTCACCGTTCTTTCACCTCCCCGGGATCAGTAACGCGGCACGCCGGAGTCGACTTCCCGCGACCAGGCGTCGATACCACCGGCAAGGTGGTAGACCGCAGTAAACCCCTGCAGCCGAAAGTGTTCCGCAGCCGTCTGGCTGCGCTGCCCGAAGTGACAATAGAAAACGAGCGGCGTGTCCTTGGGCAGAGCGTTGATCTGGCTCATCGCCGCCTCGGTCAGCGCTTTCGCGCCTTCGATTCGGGCACGCTCGATCTCGTGGGGCTCGCGCACGTCAAACAGGGCTATCTCCTCTCCGGAGTCGCGCATCCGTTTCAGCTCGTGGGCGCTCAACGATTTGACCGGAGCCGGCGCGTTGGGATTTTCTATCTTCAACCCCCGTCCCTGCAGCGTGTCCTCCATGCCTACCTTCATGCCCCTGGCTTTCTGCGCCGTAGCCACGTCCATGAGCAGTTCGACGCCGTTGGATTCTGCTTTCACCTCGTGACCTTCCACCGGTCCAAGGGAGAAGTTGTGCTGCCAGCGGGAATCGATGCTCAAGTGAACCGCGCTGCCGGGCTGGGACCGAAGCGCGTTCCCGATCACCGACGCCGCTTCATCCGAGATGCTGATTTCCGGCGGCGTGCGGTCCGGCGGGGGCACCCCCAGGGCCTGGTGCAGCGCCCCGGAATTGAACATCTGCCGGGCGACGTCGCAGCCGCCCATGAATTCGCCGTTGACGTAGAGCTGGGGAATGGTAGGCCAGCTGGAAAACTGCTTGATGCCCTCGCGGATGGCCTGGTCCTCGAGCACGTTGACCGTCGTGTACTCGGGCACGAGCGAATCCAGGATCCCCACGGTGGCGGCAGAGAAACCGCACTGGGGCATATGCCGCGTGCCTTTCATGAACAGCACCACGCGGTCGGAGCCGACGATGGATTCGATGCGCTGTTTGAGCGCTTCGCTGAGCGCCATGGGACCTCCTGTGCCTTTTTGAGTCGCTGGTCAGCCGGTCACCGTAGCCAAGCCTACGCCGGGGTGCAAGTGCACGGCGAGCCGGGGCCGGGAGCTATTTCGACAAGGATGCCGCTGCGCTGTTCCCGCGCCGATCAGCGGCGTCTCTCCGCCCCGACGCCTCCGCCGGGACGATGGGTTAGGATTGGCGGAAGCGTGCGGGCGGGCAGCGCCCGAAGTGTGTCCTCTCCGTTCTCCCTGGCAGCCAACATATGTCCAATCCGGCCCGTTTACGACAAAAGCTGAGCGAACAGCCGTTGACCCACGTCATCGGTGCCCACAATCCCTTGAGCGCCCGGCTCGCCGAGGAAGCCGGATTCGACGCCATCTGGGCCAGCGGCTTCGAGCTGTCCGCATCTTTCGCCGTGCCGGATGCCAGCATTCTTTCCATGACCCAGCATCTGGAGATGACGCGGGTCATCTGCGCCACGGTCGAAATCCCGGTGGTGGCCGACATCGACACCGGCTACGGAAACGCCATCAATGTAATGCACACCGTCAGCCAGTACGAAGCCGCGGGCGCTGCCGCCGTGGTCATCGAGGACAAGAAGTTTCCCAAGGACACCAGCCTGCTGGAGGGCGGCCGGCAGGAGCTCTTGCGGGTGGAGGAGTTCGCCGGAAAAATCGACGCCGCCTGCGCCAGCAGAAAATCTCCGGACTTCCTGGTCATCGCCCGCACCGAGGCCCTGATCGCGGGACAGGGACAGGGAGAGGCGAACCGCAGAGCCACGGCGTATGTCGACGCCGGCGCTGACGCAGTGCTGATCCACTCCAAGTCCCGAACGCCCGACGAGATCGTGGAATTCTGTCGCGGCTGGAGCGGCAGGGCGCCGGTCGTCATCGTTCCCACCGCTTATCCGCAGCTCACCGACTCCGACATCGTTGCACTGAAGAAGGTAAAAATGGTGATCTATGGCAACCATGGCATCCGCGCCGCGGTGACCGCCATGGCGGACGTGTTCGCGCGCATTCGCGCTGACGGCGGCATTCACAAGGTCGATGCCGGCATCGTTCCGGTCACCCGTATCTTCGAGCTGCAGCGGGTGGCGGAGATGAAGGAAAAAGAGAAGCGATTCCTGAAATGATCACCAGCGCACCCGCGGAGACGACCAAGGATCGATTCGGCAATCCACATGCTCCCGATCTTCCCTACGCCCGCGGCGCGTTCATCCGTGACACCGCGGACGATCTCGCCAAGCTGCGTCATGCCTGGAAACTGCTCAAGTCGCGCATCGAAGAAAGAGGGCTCGATGCCGTTTACAACTTCAGCGGACTCGACCGCAGGCTCGAGCTCGATCAGACGGATATGCACCTTCTCGACGACGAAATCGCGCCGGCGATCTGCGTCGAGGAGCTGACGCGGCTCGGTCTGGAGCATCTGGACGGCGACGCCGAGCGCCACGACGTCTTCACCCTGAACCGGCTCACGGCCGGTCTGCTGCTCGCCGCGGAGATCCTCGTCTCTCCGGGCGACCGGGTGATCGGCGTCTCGCCGCGCTACAGTCACCCGGCAGTGCGCCGGGCGGCGAATCGCGCCGGTGGGCGCTTCGAGGACGTGGCTGGAGTCAACGCATTTCGTGCCGCGATCCAACGCGGCCCTGCACCCGCGGTCGTGTTCGTCACCCGGCTTTCGGTAAGTTACGAGATCCTGCCCGAACCGGATCTGAGGGAAATTTTCTCCCTGGCAAGGAAAGCCGGCGCGCGCATTGTCGTCGACGACGCCGGCGGCGCCCGGGTGGGTCCGGCAATCTTCAATCAGCCGGGCGCACTCAGGCTCGGCGCCGACGTCGCCGCCACCGGCCTCGACAAGTACGGCACCCTGGGCCCGCGCATCGGTCTTCTCGGCGGCGAGCGCGAGATCGTCGCCCGCATTCGCGCTCGAGCGTTCGAGATCGGCGCCGAGCTTCGCCCCATGCTCTATCCCGCAGTGGTGCGGTCCCTCAAAGAATACGATCCGGAACGCGTGCGTACGCTGGTGGCGACGACCAAATCGCTGGCGGACGTCATGAGACGGCGCCTCGGCGGCAACCGCCTGCTGGAGACGCCGGTGATCCTGCAGATCCCCGGCGAGGATATTCTGGAGCTGGTAATGGAACGGCGCGGACTGGCGGCGCCGCCGGTGGTGCCTTTCGAGGCGACCGCCGGACTCGCCATGCTGCTGCTCGAAAAGTACGGCGTGCTCACGGTGCATTTCGCCGGCTTGCCACCGGGAACGTCGGCGCTGCTGATCAAGTTCGTGCCCCCGGAGACGCTGCAACGGTTCGGCGGCGCTGAGGCGTTCGCCGATGCCATCGACGACTGCGTCACCTGGCTCGCAGAGCTGATCGCCGACGCGGCGGCGTTTCGCGGGCTGCTTTACGGTGATGGCGACTGACGGCTGCGACCCGGATCGAGCTACTCACGAGAATACTCACCCGTGAACAAAGAAAAGACTGCATTGAACATCGAGGCCGCCGCCGATCTGATCTGGAGATCGGCGAAACAGGGAAAGTATTATCCGGAGCCGCTCCACGGCGTCCTCGACTTCGACGACGCGCTGAAAGTGCAGCTGGCGGTGCTCGAGCGCAGAATCGCCGACGGGGAGACCCAGGTCGGGTGGAAGATAGGCCTCACCTCGCCCTCGGTGCGTGCCCACTTCAACACCGAGTCGCAGCCATTCGGGTACCTCATGCAGAGCGGCGTTTATGCCTCCGGCGCGGACATCGCCATCGACGCGGTAAAGGCCGGCTGCGGACTGGAGCCCGAACTCTGCTGGATCATGGCAACGGATCTGAAAGCTCCCGGCGCCACGCCGGAAACCGCCCGCAAGGCCGTATCCGGTGTCTGTCCCGGATTGGAGATCAACGAGAAACGATCCGGCGGCATCAAGGACTTCGGCCTCGCCGTGGCCGATAACCTCACCCAGTGGGGCATCGTCGCCGCCGCACCGGTAAGCCCGGTGCCCGACGACTTCGATTCCGACGCGCTCGAAGTCAGCATGCGCCGTAACGGCGACATCGAGGCCACCGCCGTCGGTAAAGACGTCATCGACGATCATTTCGTTTCGCTGGCCAGACTGGCCAACGTGCTGGGACGCTACGGCCGCAAAATCGAAGCCGGGCAGCGAATAATCACCGGATCGTTCAGCAAGCACGAAGTGAAAAGAGGCGAGACCTGGGAAGCCGAGTTCTCGGGTCTCGGCCGCTGCGCCATCCATTTCATCTGATACATCGAGCCGGGATTCAACGCGCTAATGAAAATTGCAGTGGTCGGCGCCGGCGCCATGGGTTCTGTATATGCGGGCCTGCTCGCGGACGCCGGCAACGAAGTATGGGCGGTGGACGTGTGGAAGGACCACGTCGACGCCATCAACGAGCGGGGCCTGCGCGTCGAGGGGGCGAGCGGCGATCGCACGGTGCGCGTGAAGGCGACTCGGACGGCGGCGGACATCGGTCCCTGTGAACTCGTCATCATCGCCACCAAGGCGGCCCAGGTGGGCGAGGCGGCCAAGAGCATCGAACCCATGGTGGTGGACGACACCCTGATCCTCACCATCCAGAACGGCCTCGGCGCCGCGGAGCGCATCTGCCAGTACCGGGATCCAGACAATATTCTCATCGGCGTGGCCGGCGGCTTCGGCGCCGCGATGAAAGGCCCGGGCCACGTGCACCACAACGGCATGGAGCTGATTCGCCTCGGCGAGATGAGAGGACCGGTGAGCGAGCGGCTGGAAAAGATCGCGCAGCTTTGGCGCGACGCCGGCTTCAACGTCAAGACCTTCGACGACATCGAGCAACTGGTGTGGGAGAAGTTCCTCTGCAACGTGACCTTCAGCGGCACCTGCACCATATTGCGTCGAACCATCGGCGAAGTGCTGACGGACGAAAACGCCTGGAAGGTTGGGCTCGCCTGTGGCCTCGAAGCCCACGCCGCGGGCGTTGCCAAGGGGGTGAAATTTTCCTTCGACGACCCGAAAGCCTACATCCACGACTTCGGCAGCAAGATCCCCGGCGCGCGGCCTTCCATGCTGCTGGATCACCTGGCCGGACGGCGTTCGGAGATCGACGCCATCAACGGCATGGTGCCGGTGGTGGCGCGGGAAGTGGGCGTCCCCTCGCCCACCAACGAGACCATCGTCGCGTTGGTGAAAGCCCTCGAGCGGGACTTCGACTGAACGTCGAAAGAAGTCGAATAGCCACATGACCGGAACGGCCGCCAGCAACTCGCTCATCGTCAGCGCCTACCGGCAAAAGACCGGGGGCTCGGCGAAGCTCGCGGCTCGTGCACGGGAGGTATTTCCCAGCGGCATCGTTCATGATGCGCGCCGCCTGGACCCCTACGAGATCTACGTCACGCGCGCGAGCGGCGCTCGCAAGTGGGACGTGGACGGCAACGAGTACCTCGACTACTACGGCGGCCACGGCGCGTTGCTGCTCGGCCACAGCCATCCCGTGGTGGTGGAAGCGGTCACGCGCCAGCTTGAGCGCGGCACCCACTACGCCGCCTGCCACGAGCTGGAGGTCCAGTGGGGCGAGCTGATCAAGTCCCTGGTGCCCTGCGCGGAACGGGTGCGCTTCACCTCGTCGGGCACCGAGGCCAACCTGATGGCCTTCCGCCTGGCCCGCGCCTTCACCGGCAAAACCAAGCTGGTGCGCTTCGCCGGCCACTTTCACGGCTGGCAGGACCACGCCGCCTTCGGCTACGACAGCCACTTCGACGGCTCGCCCTCGCCGGGCGTCTTGAAAGAGATTGCCGACAACGTGCTGCTGGCGCCAGCGGACGACGTCGACGCGACCACGAAGCTGCTGGAAGAGCGCGACGACATCGCCGCGGTGATCCTCGAGCCCACCGGCGCGAGCTTCGGCCTGCAGCCGGTTGCGCCGAGCCTGCTCACCGCATTGCGGATCATCACCAAGAAGCGCGGCATCGTTCTGATCTTCGACGAGGTGGTGACGGGGTTCCGCGTCGCTCCGGGCGGCGCGCAGAGCTACTACGGGGTCACCCCGGACATCGCCACCTTCGCCAAGGTGGTGGCGGGCGGCCTGCCCGGCGCCGCGGTCACGGGAAAGAAAGAGCTGCTCGACCTGCTGGACTTCGACCAAGCCGCGGCAAAGGGCTTCGAGAAGATCAGCCACCACGGCACCTTCAACGCCAACCCGGCTTCCGCCGCCGCGGGCATCGCGGCGCTCGGCTTCATCCGCGACAACGGCGCCTGCGAGACCGCGAGCCGCCAGGCGGCGAAGCTGCGGGGGCTCCTCAATGCGCTGTTCTCGGAGCTCGGGGTGGCATGGGCCGCCTACGGCGAGCACTCCGCGGTCTACGTCTACACCAATCCGGACGGGGACGATCTGGATCCCCGGACTTTCGACGCGCTCGAGTACCCGGTGGAGAAGCTCAAGGGCATGAAAAAGGGCGACCTGGTGCGAAAGCTCAGGCTCGCGCTGCTGCTGAACGGCGTCGACGTCTCCAGCAAGCCCGGGGGGCTGACCTCCTGCGTCCACGGCGACGCCGACCTCGAGCAGACCGCGGACGCGTTCCGCCGCGCGCTCATCATGCTGCGGGACGAAGGCGAGATCGACAAAGCCGCGGCCTGACTCCGGAATCATGAGCCGCACCCAGGAAAGCCCGCGCGTGCTGCTGATCCACGACCGCGCCGAGAGCCACGTGGACATTCTGCAAGCGCGCTTTCCGGATCTGGAGCTCGCCATCTGCGCCGATCCGTCGGCGCTCGAAGACATCCTGGCGCGGTTCAAGCCTCAAGCCGTGTTCAGCTTCAAGTTCAACGTCAACGAGCCGCTGCCTCACGAAGCCATATTCGCCTGCGAGTCTGTGCGCTGGGTGCACGTGGCGGGCGCCGGCATCGATCACGTGTGCGCCTGGGACGGCGACCGCATCACCCTCACCAATTCCGCCGGGGTCTTGAGCCCCTACATGGCGGAGTACGTGGTGAGCGCCTTGCTCATGGCCAACTTCGGCTTTCCGCAATATCGAAATCAGCAGGCGCGCCGCGAGTGGCAGCAGCACGCCTGGCGCCCCATCGACCAGCGCACCGCGCTGCTGGTGGGGCTCGGGCGCATTGGCGCGCGGGTGGCGAAGCGGGCGAAGGAAAACGGCATGCAGGTGCTGGGCGTACGCTCGACAAATGAGCCGGTGGCGCACGTGGACGAGCTCTACCCTCCGGAGGAGCTCGGCGACGCCGCCGCCCGCGCCGATTTCGTCTGCCTCCACGTGCCGCTCACCGACGACACCCGCGGGCTCATCCACGCGGAGGTATTTCAGCGCATGAAGCCGAGCGCGTGGCTGATCAACACCGCCCGGGGGCCGGTGGTGAACGAAGCGGATCTGATCACCGCGCTCAAAGAAAAACAAATCGCCGGCGCCATACTGGACGTCTTCGGCACAGAGCCCCTGCCCAAGGACAGCCCTCTATGGGATCTCGAGAACGCCTGGATCACGCCCCACGTGTCCGACTCCATCGCCGACTGGGAGCGACCCATGTGCGAGTTGTTCTGTGACAACCTGGAGCGGTTTATTGCGGGAAAAGATTTATTGAACGTCGTGGATGCGGGGCGAGGGTACTGAGTCAATCTCCCATCAATCTACGATTTTGAAATGTTTCTGCTGGAGCGAGATTGCTGTCTCGGAGATAATTCGGCCGGCCTCGTCCTCGGCTTTTGCGTCAACCATATAGTAGAACCCGCTTTTCAATTTCACGCCGCCGGCTTTGAGATCGAAGAAAGGCGTCGATACGCGGGGTCGTTCACGCCACTTGAACAGGCCGTTGTTCCAGGGAAGCTGGTGAGCACTTTCGCTTTCAAAGATTTGGATCGCGTAGGCCGACGCCCCAGGGTATGGCGCCCATTTGAGCACGATTTCTTCCGAAATCGACACGTTGCCTGTCGGCTCAAGCACTTCAATCGGCTCTACGAAATCCAACGCCAGGCCTAGACCGTCATTTTCCGGTC
>DATIPL010000783.1:0-5022 GCA_035471965.1 Gammaproteobacteria bacterium | reverse complement strand
CAAATCAGCGACGGCGCCCTGCTCGGCACTTTCGCCGTCGGCGCCAACCCACGGGGCGTGGCCTTTGACGGCGCTAACATCTGGGTGGCGAACCATCTCGACAATACTGTGAGCAAGCTTAAGGCCAGTGACGGAACCCTGCTTGGTACCTTTGCCGTCGGCGCCAACCCGGTCAGCGTGGCCTTTGACGGCACCCATATCTGGGTGACGAATTTTTCGGACGATAGCGTGAGCAAGCTTCGGACAAGCGACGGCGCCGACTTGGGGCCCTTCGCCGTTGGCGCCAACCCTCGAGGGGCGGCCTTTGACGGCGCCCACATCTGGGTGGCGAACGGGGGTAGTCGTAACGTGAGCAAGCTGAGGACGAGCGACGGCGCCGAGCTTGGACGGTTTCCCGTAGGCCGGTTCCCGGTCGGGGTTGCCTTCGACGGCGCCCACATCTGGGTAGTGAACGGAGGCGACCGCAACGTGAGCAAGCTTTGAATTAGCCATTCCTCGACGATCCCGTTTGCGGCTGCAGGCTGATGTTCGCGCGCCACGCGGGCGAGAACGTTACCTGAGTAACGCTGACGGAACGAACCGCGCAGGCCAGAGGCGGAAACCTATCGAACGACGACGAATAAGTAGACCAGGCGACTCGACGGCTCAGCCCGCTCGGAAAGCAGGCTGCTCACCCGTTGAAAGGATAATACAAGCCCGGCTACCGTCGCCGCCGGTGGAACAGTGGAACAGGCACTTCTCTCGATCTCGTGATCGTCACCCGGAGACACGCGGCCGCGCTATTCCGACCGATCCGCTTTGCCTGGTGCGCGCGGTCTCCCCGCGTCTTGTTCATCGATTCCAGTATCGACATCATTTCTCTCGAGCTCCAATCGATTTATGCAGACACCGCAAGGTGTCGACACGAGCCCGGAACGAGGCGGCGCATAGCGCTGCTCCTCAATATTCTGTCTGTAGCGTTGATGGCAGCTTGAGGAAAAAGGGCGTTTCTGATACCAAGGAACCGGCGCGAGACCCATACTCGCCGCCACCCTCCGTATAATCACTCGCCGGGGATGTCTGATCGGACAAGAGGGGAATGAACCCAGTCACAGAAGTCGACCTCGGGTCGTGCCATTCAAGTATTGAGCAGGGCGACCTTTGGCAAGCCCTCGGGCATGCAGCGAGCCTGGATCCCGGAGCGCCCGCCATTTACGAAGAAACCGGCGTTCCGTTGCATTATGCTCGGCTTCTCGAGCAGATCGGTTATGTGAGAGGTGAACTTCGCGCCCGCGGGATCTCTCAGGGCGACTGTATCGCCGTAATGCTTCCCAGGTCTGCTCAGCTGACCGTGGCATTACTCGGTGTGGCGTGTTCGGCTGCCGCCGCGCCGCTGAACTCGGACTACACCATTGACGAGATTCGCGCCTATCTGGCGACACTCGATGCGAAGGCGGCGGTAACCGTCTCCGGATCGATTGGCGAGGCCGCGGCTCGGGAACTGGGAATCCAAACCCTGCTCGTCGTGCCCGATCCAGAACCGATATCCGGGCTGTTCCGCTTCGCAAACGAGGAAACCGGCCATACCGAGGGCTCACCCGGCCCGGCTGCAGGCGATGTCTGCGCAATCTTCCTGACATCCGGTTCCACGTCCCGCCCGAAGCGCGTGCCGCTCACTCACGGCGTGGTTCTGGCTCGCGCCAAGCGCACGATCGACGCATTCAGCCTCACCGCTGAAGACCGATTGCTGGATCCAATGCCGCAGACTTCCGCCTATTCTCTCGTATCCGCATTGTTGCCGGCTCTACTGTCCGGAGGCTCAGCCGTGATCCTCAATCACTTCGAGCCAATCCGTTTCTTTCAACGGGCACGCGAATTCTCGGCGACCTGGTCGGTGGCCGCCCCTCCGCACCTGCAATCGATTCTGCAGGCGCTCGAGCGCCGGTCCGATCTCCTCGATCATCACACCCTGAGGGTCATTCGTTCCGGAACCGGACATTTGCCTGAACATGTCGCCGATGCCCTCGAGACCCGTCTCAAAATCCCAATCGCGGTCGGCTACGGGCTTGTCGAGTCCGGGCAGATCGCCAATAGTCCGGCGCCCCCTCAGCAGCGTAAACCCGGGTCGGTGGGATTGCCACGCATGGAAATCAAGCTCGTGGGTAAGAATGGGCGTCAAGTCCGGGTCCGCGAACACGGCGAGATCCTGGTTCGCGGTCCTCAGGTTTTCACCGGCTATATGGATGATCCGCTGGCGAACGAGAACGCGTTCCAGAACGGCTGGCTGCGCACCGGTGATCTGGGATACATGGATGAAGACGGTGCCTTGTTTCTCGTCGGCCGAATCAAGGAAATGATCAATCGCGGTGGCCAGAGTATCGCCCCCATGGAGATCGATGACGCGCTGCTTTCCCATCCGGCGGTGGCGGAAGCGGCCGCCTTCGCAATCCCGCATGAATCGCTCGGGGAGGATATCGCTGCAGCCGTAGCCTTGATGCCCGGGGCAACGACAACGGAGAGTGACCTGATTCAGCACATAGCGACGCGCTTGTCCATCGCAAAGCTGCCGCGAAAGGTACTGATTCTTCCGGAGTTGCCCAAGGCATCCGGCGGCAAGGTTTCACGTCGCCTTCTCAGTGACAGCGTTAGTGCAAGAATCGCCGGACACGCTGGTCGCGATTCAGACCATGAGGTCGGGGCTGCGGGCACAACCCCACGAATGCGAGCCCGGCTCGAGCTCGAAGCTCCTTTCGCCCCTCCCGGCACGCCCGTAGAGGAAAAGCTCGTCACCATCTGGACGGAGGTTTTGTCTCTGGATGAAGTAGGAATCCACGACGGATTCATGGACCTGGGAGGTGATTCCTTGTCAGCCACCCAGGTGATCTCACGCATTCAGGACGAATTCAGTCTAAATCTTTCGGTGCGTCTGGTATTCGAGACATCCACCATTGCGGAATTAGCCCGATTGATTACTCGAGACTCTCCCCGGACCCGGAGCAGCTGACGGTCGACTCTCCAAGAAAAGCTCTGAGACCGCCGACAAGCCAGTAATCAGGGCCCGACTCCCGGATAGGTCAGTCAGATCATTCGCTCTCTTGCCAGGGAACGAGATATCGACGCAAGCCCTCCAGACAGACGTTCAGGCCAATTCCAACCGCGGCGGTCACGAACAAGCTCACATAAAGCTCCTCCGTGCGCATCGTCTGCCACGCAAACCACATCATCTTGCCGAGACCTGTTTGTACTGCTAGAAGTTCGATTGCGATAGTCACCAGCAATGCGATATTCAGACCCAGCCGCACTCCCGCCAGGATGAGCGGAAGCGCCCCGGGTAACATCACGCTCGTGAAAACCCGCACCGGGCCGGCTCCAAAGTTCCTCGCTACTTCGAAGTGGACGGGGTGGATTTCGCGCACCCCGGCGGCGGCGTTGATGACAAGGGGAAAGAAGACCGCGACCGCGATCACCATCACCTTCGACGTTTCTCCAATTCCAAAGATGATCATGAACAAGGGCAAAATCGCGATCTTGGGAATCGGGTGCAGCGCTGCAACGAACGGATCCGCGATGGAACGTATCCGTGAGGATCGGCCCATCATCACCCCGATGAGAAGTCCCGGCGACGCGCCAAGCAGGAACCCCAGGAAAACGCGTTTCAGTGTCGCCCCGAGGTTGACGGCCAGATCGCCGTCATAAAGCAGCCGGACAAAGGACTTCGCGATCTCCGACGGTGCGGGAAAATAGAGCGCGGAAAGATCGCCACTTCGGGTCTTCCACTCCCAGAGCGCCAGACCCAGCAGCGTAACCAGGACCGGCAGCCAGGGCTCCCAGCGCAACCGGTTCACGGGTGATTCCGTGCTCAACGGAGCGCTGTCAGGCTCTCGCGCGCTTCTTGTTTCAGCATCTTCCAGATGTGCCATTTCAGTTCCGAAATCCCCGGCCTGTCGCAATCGGCAGGCTGTCTCGGCCGCCCCAGTGGAATTGATATTTCCTCTTGGATGCTGGCAGGGCGACCGGCCATTACCAGGACGCGGTCACTGAGTCGAATCGCCTCCTCGATGTCATGCGTCACGTAGACGATAATCTTCTGGTCCTGCCGCCAGATCGTGAGGAGATCCTCCTGCAGAATGAGCTTTGTCTGCGCGTCGAGCGAAGCAAATGGTTCGTCCATGAGAAGTATTTCAGGGTCGGCGAGGAACGCCCGCGCGATTCCGACTCTCTGCTGCATCCCCATTGAGAGGTGACGCGGATAATATTCAGCGAAGCCCTCGAGACCGAATCGAGATATGAGCTCACTTGCGCGTTCCCTGCTTTGCTTCTTCCCGAGCCCACTCGCCTGCATCCCGAAGGCGACGTTGTCCCGGACGTTCATCCACGGAAAGAGTGCGTCTTCCTGGAAGACCAGAGCGCTGCGCACGCCCCGCCCGTTGGTGCTTGCGTCACCGTCATGGCTAACCTCTCCCGACGTCGGCTCGATCAGACCGGCAATCAGCTTGAGAAGCGTGGTTTTTCCGCACCCGCTCGGCCCGACCACGGCCACGAACTCACGCTGCGGCACTCGAAACGTGACGTTCTCGAGAACGTGCATTGACCCATTCCGGCCCTGGAAGACTTTGCTGAGGTTAAGACACTCGAAACCCATCGCGAGGCATCATTGTCCGCTGTCGAGCCGGCGCGCCGCGTGCTCGACGAAGCTCGGGTCCCAGAACTGCATCTCGGAGAGTGCCTCGTCGACGAGCCCCTTGCGTAACGCCCACGACTGGAAGTCCAGGACGCTGTCCACGTCGATTTGGCCGTCGGAGCGCAACGCGGGCCAGCACACCTGCTGCAGGAACGGCGGATCCAGCCTGGTGTTGCTCGCCAGTGCCCGGATGTTGCGCTCTGTCTTCCCCTCGTTGTATTGGCGCACGGCTTTGAGGTAGGCGACCATGAATCGCCGGCCGGCGTCGCGATCCTTCTCCAGGAAGTTCGGGCCGTAGAGCGTGACCGCGTACTGAGACTCCGGCATCACTTCCTCCACCGGCGCGAGAACCATTTTGTTTC
>DATIPL010000782.1:0-2495 GCA_035471965.1 Gammaproteobacteria bacterium | reverse complement strand
GTGAACATTTCACCCTGTCCGTGCCCCCTCGGGGCGGGTTCGTCGTTTGGTTGCTCTCCGTTGGATTCCGTGCATTGACGAATTCCAGTGCCGGCTTCAGGCGTGCAAGGCACAGGGACGGGTCAACGGTCACGAATCACTGATACAGTGAGAGTCTTTCGTCAACTGAAATCGGCACAGCAGCCATGACTCAGAAAAATTATTTCCGCGCCCTGACCATCGCCGGATCGGACAGCGGGGGCGGGGCGGGCATTCAGGCGGACTTGAAAACCTTTGCGGCCCTTGGCTGTTACGGCATGTCGGTGCCGGTCGCCCTGACCGCCCAGAACACGCGAAAAGTGTCGGGTATTGTCCATGTGGACCCGGATTTCGTATCGCTGCAGATCGACACCGTGATGGAAGATATCGGCGTCGATGCGGTGAAGATCGGTATGCTGGGCAGCGCCGGCGTCATCGACGCCGTGGCGGCGCGTATTGAATCACTGAAGCCGCCTCATGTGGTTCTCGATCCCGTCATGGTGGCCAAAAGTGGAGACAAGCTGCTCGAGGACGATGCGGTGGAGGTCCTGATGCGCAGGCTGTTTGCAGTCGCCGACGTCGTCACGCCCAACCTGTACGAGGCCGAAGTCCTGCTGGGTCAGGCCGTGGCCACGCGTGAGCAGACGGAGGAGGCGGGCAGGCGGTTGCTGGACATGGGGCCCGGTGCGGTCGTAGTCAAAGGTGGACACGCTCAGAGCAAGAGTGATAGCTCGGACTGCCTGGTGATTCGTGAGCGGGACGGCGAAGTTCTCACCGAGTGGTTCGACTCCCCCCGCATCGATACCTGCAACACCCACGGGACGGGCTGCACCTTCTCCTCGGCGATTGCGGCCTACCTCGCGCGGGGCGCTTCCGTGCGGGACTCGGTCTCACGGGCGAAGGCGTACATCCGCGGCGCCATAGCGGCAGGGGCAGGCTACCGGATCGGCCACGGTCACGGCCCGGTGCATCATTTTCATCGGTGGTGGGACGGGAACGATGAGGCGTGATCGGGGCTCGGGCATGAGACGCGCCTGCGTGAGTCAGCAGTCTATCGGCGCGATTGTGTCGATACCTATCCAAGGGCGCTCATGAGGCGGATCCCGGAAGCTCTGAATGCTCTCTGGCTGCAACGTCCGCGCCGGCTCAGCTCACGGCTCCATCAAGGCACGCCGAAGTATCCGACATATTCACCAGCACGTTTCATGGGCGATTTGTTCCTCCGACACCCCGCCGCAAATGCGGGAATCCAGCAGAAGGACTTTTCATTCAGTTCATCGGTGCAGGCGCCGCGGCGTCGATGCGCAGTCCGATGAATCGCGCGCAGGCGCATCTCCACCGTCGAGCTTCGGTCGAGGCTCGATCGTCCGTCACTGGCCGAGACATTTCTCCATTGCTTCCGCGTTCGCGGTCATCATCTGAAACCAGGCATCGGGGCCTGGGGTAAACGCCGCCCCCAGCGGATCCAGCACCGCCACCCGGGCGTCGGTTTTTTCCACCAGCGTGTCCACCAGCGCCGACTGAAACTGCGGCTCCCGGAATACGCAGCGCACGCCGCGATTGCGGATGGCGTCGCGCAAAGCCTGAATGCGCGCCGCACCCGGGACGCGGGAGGGCTCGAGCTGCATGGCGCCGATCGATCGAAGTCCGAAGGCCTGCTCGAAGTACTGGAAGGCGTCGTGGAACATGACGAAAGGTACGTGCCGCACTGGCGCCAGCCTGGCCTCGAGCTCAGTCGCCAGAGCTGCGATGCGCTGGTCCAGGTCGAGAGCGTTGCGACGGTAACTTTGCGCATTGCGGGGATCGGCGCGCACCAGCTCCGAGGCAATGGCCTTCACCATCCGTCGCGAGATGGCGGGCGAAAGCCAGGCGTGGGGATCCCGGGACTGGGCGTGGGAAGCCGGCTCGCCGGCATCGTGCGCCTCACGCTGGTGCGGGTGCCACACGCCACTGCCGCGGTTCTCGAGCAGGTCGAGGCCCTCGAGGTCCAGCAGGGTCAAGACCCGCGCCGGCGGTCGCACGTTCTGAAGCGGCTTGACCAGGAAGTTCTCGAGCGGCACCCCCATCCAGAAAACGAGATCCGCCTGATAAAGCGCCGCGGCGTCGGACGGGCGCATCTGGTAGGCGTGGGGGGAGCCATAGCCTTTGACCAGGAGGCGAGGCTCGCCGATGCCTGACATCACGCCCGCCACCAGGGAGTGGATCGGCTGAATGCTCACGGTCACCCTGGGGCGTTCGACGGCTGCGTGCGCAGCAGCCGAGAGAAACAGCAGAAACAGCAGGGCACTCAAGCGAGGCAGCGACCTCGAGACAGGCATCAGCGGGCCGACTCCAAAGCAACGGACGTGGGTCATCGACTTGAAATGTTATATTATTACATTTTATCCACCCGACGCAGGCGTCATACGAGCCCTTATATATGAATGTGTCCCCGGGCAGTCCCGAGCCCCTGGTCGAGGCCCGGAACGTCACCGTCC
>DATIPL010000781.1:0-5719 GCA_035471965.1 Gammaproteobacteria bacterium | reverse complement strand
GCGGGCTAGGGCCCGTGGTGCTTTGGTCGCCGTTGTCCTGACCCAGGGGACAGGGGCCTTGTGCAATCGGCGCGGATGCGGAGTTCTCATGCATAAGAGATACTTAACAGCCGCCGATTTAAAACGTCTTAATCTTTGCGCGATGTCGGCCGATGCCGGTCCGGCGGCAGCGGTATGACCGGTTCATCCGAATTTGGCTGGGCCGAACGCGTTGATCTCCGGGGAACTTTTTGCCGCTGGAACAGTTCATTCTTTGTGTGCCTTGCTCTACACTCCGGCCCGCGTTTACCATTCGTTCGAGGGCGGTTCCCATGAAATTGCCCATTCATCGCGAAGGCTGGCCCATCATCGCGGTCTTCCTGCTGGCCACCGCCGGCTTGTGGGTTCTCTGGCCACCACTTGTTGTTCCGGGCGGTCTGTTGAGCCTCTGGTGCATCTGGTTCTTCAGGGACCCGGAGCGTGAGGCGCCGGATGATGAAACGGCTATCCTCGCGCCTGCAGACGGGCGATTGCTTCCTATCGTCGATGCGCCGCCTCCGGCGGAACTGGAGATGGGGCCCACCCCGCTGACGCGGCTCAGCATCTTCATGAATATCTTCAATGTCCACGTGAACCGGCTTCCCGCCACCGGCAAGATCATCGCCATGCATTATCGCCCCGGCCGTTTTTTC
The DNA here is from genome assembly GCA_035471965.1 of Gammaproteobacteria bacterium. Taxonomy (GTDB): domain Bacteria; phylum Pseudomonadota; class Gammaproteobacteria; order HK1; family HK1; genus CAMYJH01. The sequence continues at coordinate 5,048 of DATIPL010000781.1, read as the reverse complement.
AACGCTTCGTTCGACAAGGCGAGCGAGCATAACGAGCGGTTGTCGGCTCTGATGGAGCTTGGCGGAGGCGAGCGTCTCGCGTTCGTTCAGATTGCCGGACTTGTCGCACGGCGGATTCGCAGCACTCTTAATCCAGGTGACACCGCGCGGCGGGGTGCGCGTTTCGGCATCATCCGCTTCGGCAGCAGGGTCGATGTCTATTTGCCGCCGGGGGCGCAGGTGGCCGCCGTTGCCGGACAGCGCATGACCGCGGGGGAGACCGTTATCGCCCGGCTCGACGGACGCAACGCACCATTGGACGATGCTCTTGGCGCCGGCAGCGAAGAAGGGAAGGCGGAATGACACGCAGGCCCAGGAAACGTGTGGCCCAGCAGACCCGCGACCGCCTTCGGGGGCTGAATTTCAACCGCCTGATTCCGAACATCCTGACCGTCCTTGCTCTGTGTGCCGGGCTCACCGCGGTTCTTTATGGCTATCAAAGCAAATGGAAATTCGCGGTGATTGCCATTCTCGTCGCCGCGGTTCTGGATGCCTTGGACGGAAGGGTGGCACGGCTGTTGGGCGGCTCGACAAAGTTCGGCGCGGAGCTCGATTCACTTTCCGATTTCGTCAGTTTCGGCGTTGCACCTGCTTTGCTGGTTTTCCTGTGGTCCTTGCAAGGCGCGCATGAGGTCGGTTGGGTGACGGCGCTGGTCTTCTCCGTCTGTGCGGCGCTGCGTCTGGCCCGGTTCAATACCCGCCTCGGTGTGTCGGACATGCCCTCCTGGGCCTCGAATTTCTTCACGGGAATTCCGGCACCCGCGGCGGGAGGGCTGGCCCTGCTGCCCATGATCCTCAGTTTCGCTTTCAAGACCCCGGTCCTGGCGCACCCTCTGATCAATATCCCGGTGATGGTGACCGTCGCCTGCCTGATGATCAGCCGGATCCCGACCTACGCACTGAAACAAGTCCACGTTCCCCATCATTTGGTCATGCCTCTTTTGCTGGGGGTGGGGCTCACCGCGGCGCTCCTGGCGATGGCGACGTGGCTCACGGTTTCCGCCTACCTCGTTGCCTACCTGATTTCCATCCCCTTCTCGATCCGAAGTTATCGCCGTCAGGAACGCGCGGCCGCAAGCCAGGGCGGCGCCCGGACGGGGAACAAGCGAAAGGCTAGCGACCATGACGTCGCCAGCGACCGCGTGTTCGAAGACATAGCGGAGGAATCCGGAGAAGATGAGAGTTTCGCGGACGACGAGCAGGGAGACCGCTAGCCGCGGTCCAGCCGTGTCGGCGAACGCGGTCGGGGCTCAGAGCGATCGGACGTTTTCAGGATAGAGCTCATCGACGGTCACCCGTCTGTGGGTCACCCCCTGCTCATCACAGAACTGGACGAAAGCCTCCAGGGTCGCGCGGTTGGCTTCCACGCCGTAAGGCCAGAAGTCCTCACCGAACATATCCCGGGCCTTTTCCGCGTAGACGAAGCACCAGGGAATGGGGAAGCGGCAGATGTTTCCATCCAGTGCCCTGACGAGGCTCCGGTCCTTTGCTTCGGTGAATGCCGTGAACAGGCTGGGGCCGATCCAGGGATGCTGGTCATAGATGTCTTTGCGCAGCGCAACCGTATGCATCATGGGAAAAATGCGGTGCTTTTCCCAATATGATTGCTCGATGGGGAGGAAGTCCTCGATCAATCGCCGGATCCGCGGGTCGCGGGCTTCGAACAGCTCGGGCGGGTGGGCGCAGATCACTGCATCCAGATCACCCGCCAACAGCATGTCCATCAGTGATCGATCGGTGATCTCTTCGTAGGAGACGCCCTCAGGAATGACGCCGCGGACCTGGCTCCAATTGGCAAGGGTATTGATCCCCGCCCGGTACCACTGGATGTCGCTGAGCGGGATGCCGATGTCGTGCATCAGCCAGGCCCGGACGTAGACGATGGCGGTTTGCACCCATTCCGGAATACCCACCTTCTTTCCGGCGAGTTCTTCCGGCGACGTCAGCGGACTGTCGGTGCGGACGTAGATGGCGTGCTGGCGGAAGAACCGGGACGGAAATACCGGGATTCCCGTCAGGTTGTCATCTCCCTGAGAGGTCAGCGAAACGAACCGGGCCAGGGACATCTCCGAAACATGCCACTCGCGGCTCTCTGTGAAGCGGGAAAAGATATCCTCAACCGGAAGGTCGATGTGGTTGATCGCGATGCCGGGCGCCTTGACCTTGCCATCGATGAAATCGCGGATGTGGTCGTAATCGCTGATGGCGATATCGAGACTGAGTTCCCCCATGTTCCCCCCTTGGATAAAAACGAGCCGAGATTGACATCCTGAAGTGGCGCGATATCGCGGCGGTTATTCCGCCTTTTCGAGATGAACCGTCCGTTGCGGGTAGGGAATCGTGATGCCCGCCCCGTCCAGCGCTTCCTTCACTTTGCGGGTCAGGTCGAAATAGATCCCCCAGTAGTCCGATGCCGCGCACCACATGCGGATTTGCAGATCAACGGAGTTGTCGCCGAGGCCCGTGGTGATGACCATGGGTTCGGGCTCCTTATGGACGCGCTCATCGGCCGACGCCAGATCCTTAAGGACCTGTAGCGCCTTGCCGATGTCGTCGTCGTACCCAATCCCCACCTTGATATCCACCCGGCGCCGGTCGTTGTGGCTGAAGTTCTTGACCGCCTGGCCCCACAGTTGCGAGTTAGGGATGATGATATGGACGTTGTCGGGCGTGTTCAGCCTGGTGATGAAAAGGGTGATGGATTCGACGGTGCCCGATACCCCGGCGGCGTCGATGAACTGGCCCACCCTAAAGGGGCGGAACAGAAGCAGCATGAACCCCGCGGCCACGTTGCTGAGGGTCCCTTGGAAGGCGAGGCCGATGGCAAGGCCGGCGGCGCCGAGCACGGCGATGAAGCTGGTGGTCTGGACTCCGAACCGGGCCAGCACAGCCAGGACGGTAAAGACGATGACGCCGTAGCGCACCAAGCTGGCCGTGAAATGCCGGATGGTTTCATCGACCTTTCCGCTCTTGCTCATGGCTCTGCTGGTCAGCCGAGCGGCCCATCCCGCAGCTACGTAACCGACGATCAGAATGATGATCGCCCCGACGACGTTGAGGCCGTAGGTACTGATCGCCGCTATCACGGCTTCCGTTGCGTTCATTGCTGACTCTTCCATCTCAGTTTGCTCCCCCTGATTCGGCGGTCGTGGCGCTGATGCCATGCCCTTCCGTGATCAAACCGAAAGTCAGATTAAACACGCTTTCCAATGACTGAAACAGCTTTTAAGGGCGGTCGGGACGGCACCCATTCTGCCGAAAGAAACTCTGCGTTTAGAGCTCAGGTTTCGCGTATCGCCGTGACTTCTACTTCTACAAGCTTTCCTTCAAGGGAATAACCTTCGACAAACTTTATATCCAACTGTGGGGGAAGCAGCCCTGCGGCGTCATTGATAACCTCGCAGAGATGCTCCGGGCTCTGGCTGCTGTGCAGATAGCAGGACGTGTGGACGACTTGCGCCCAGCTGCTGTTGCATTCGGCCAGGTATTCGGTGAGCCTCGGCAGGATGTCGTCGCGCAACTGATTCTCGAGCGTTGGAAGGACCGCCGTCTGGCCAGAGAAGACCACCAGCGGCCCAACGGTCAGGTAACGGCAGGGAAGGCGCGGGGGATCGTTCTCGCGGATGTTCTTCCGGTGGGCTTCGGATGGCTTGAGGGCGATCAGATCCATCGCCACAACGGCCTCCGAGGCGAAGACGTCCGGTGCGATATAGCTCGAGGTTGCTGCCCGTGCCGGCCCTGAAAGGGTGGTTCTGCGAACGTCACTGGCGGCGTCCCGCGCGGCGCGGTCACGCCCGAAGATCCGGCTTCTCACGGTATCTGCAAGAGCGTATCCACGGCCAGACAGTTGGACCTCGAAAGCCCGGAAGAGGGTTTCGGTCTGCCCACGAGCATCCCCGCCAGGCCGCGCCTCCGCGCTCAACTCCAGGAATTCCATGTCGAGCCATTTCTTGACGGTGATGCGCATCCTTTGGGCCTCCTCGTCCGATTTTTCTTAATTTCCGGCCTTGCCGCCACAGGAATCGGCGGGCAAAGTGCACTATAAGCGTGAATACTGGTTAATTCTGCTGCGGAACCAAAACCCTTTGGATAACCATTCATAAACGTTCTCGGACTAAGTTTCTTGCGGCCAAGAGGATGGAATTTTATGCCTGCTGGTGGGGTTTTCCGTTGCTCGCGAAGGCGCCGTGGTTGTAGCAACCGGAAAGAAGCCCACTACGAGTTGAGGAGAGGCCAGAAATGTCGATGCCTTTGCTGGGTGAAATCTTAGTTGCCAAGGGCCTGGTGACTGAAGACGACGTTGCGCGGGCGCTGCAGCATCAGCGTGAGAACGGCAATCGTTTCGGTGAGTGCCTGGTCGAACTCGGCGTCGTTGAGCCGGAGGAAATCAACGATGTCTTGAGAGAGACGCCCGAAGCGCCCCGCAATCTTCGGGAACTGGACGTCGATCCCATGATCCTGCTCCAGTTGATGGTCAAGGGAATCTATCTCGAGAGTTTCGAAACGCCTTCCCAGATCACCGAGGCGATGCGCCTGCCCAATTCCGTGGTAAATGAGCTTCTGAAGGAAGCCGTCGACCGCAAGCTGGCGGAATGCATCGGCCAAGTGGAATCGACGGTCGGCGCGTTCTCCGAAATGCGCTACATGTTGACGTCGCTTGGCCGCGATTGGGCGAATGAATCGCTCGAACAAAGCCAGTATTTCGGTCCGGCGCCGGTGACGCTTGAATCATATTGCGATCGCGTCGCTCTGCAGAAGGTAACCAATGAATGGGTGACCCGCGATGACATCGAAAAAGCCTTCAGCGAGCTTGTCATCCCGGATCGTTTCGTCGATCGGCTGGGCCCCTCCATCAACTCGGGCTCCGCGCTTTTGATTTATGGTCCCGCGGGTAACGGCAAGACCACCATCGCCGAGATCCTGGGGTCAGTTTTCCGCAACGTTGTCTATATCCCGCATTGCATCGAGGTCGATGGCCAGATCATCAAGGTCTTTGATCCCGCCGTGCA
>DATIPL010000780.1:0-5048 GCA_035471965.1 Gammaproteobacteria bacterium | reverse complement strand
CAATGAGCACAGCGAATTGCACCAAATGATTACATGCGCGTATGGGAAGATGGCGGGGGAGGCGCCCTGCGGAGGAGATCGGTCCAATACGCTTCGCTATTGCACCCTACGATTTGTCATTTCGGATCCCGAGGGTGCAATGAGCACGGCGCATTGCACCGAGCCATCGAAAGCGGATGCGGGGATGACGAGATCGCACGAACCCCGCGTAGGGTGCGCCGCGCGCATCGATAGCGGGTGTTGAGTTAGACTCCTGCGGGAAAAGCGCTTGTAAGCGAACAGGGGCAGGCGCAGGGTACCGATCCCTTCTCCCCGCAAGCAATCCACAAATCACGGTATCCCCGAAGCTGTTCCATTCGGCGGGAAATATACATATGACTCTCCCCAATACCATGCGCGCGGCATTGCTCACGGGCCACGGCGGTCCGGAGATGCTGGAAGTCCGCGACGACGTTCCCGTTCCACGACCCCGGCAAGGGGAAGTGCTGATCGAGGTCGGCGCCTGCGGCGTCAACAACACCGACATCTGGGTGCGCGAGGGCGCTTACGGCAACGAGGACGATCCGAACGCGGTCTCCTCCTGGCGCGCGGAATCCACCCTCACCTTTCCCCGCATCCAGGGGGCCGATTTCGCCGGCCGGATCGCCGCTGTCGGGGAGGGCGTGAGCGCGTCGCGGGTGGGCGAGCGCGTGATGGTGGACTTCGATCTCTACGGCGACGACGAAGACAGCCTTGCCGACATCGATTATATCGGCCACGGCCGCGACGGCGGCTTTGCCGAGTATGTCGCCGTTCCGGCGGAAAACGCGACCGCAGTCGATACGCCTTTGAATGACGCGGAGCTCGCGACTTTCTGCTGCGCTTATGTCACCGGCGAACGCATGCTCAACCGTGCGCGGGTCCGCGCGGGCGAGCTCGTCCTCGTCACCGGCGCATCGGGCGGCGTCGGCTCGGGCCTGATCCAGCTCTGCCGGGCGCGCGGCGCGGTTCCCGTCGCCGTGGTCAGCAAGGGCAAGGAGGAGACCGTCCGTGCCATCGGCGCCGAGCACGTGGTCGTCCGGGGCGAAGGCTCACTCAAGGGAGCGGTCAAAGCGCAGCTTGGAAACCGTCCCATAGACGTGGTGGCCGACATGGTGGCGGGGCCGTTATTCAAGGACGTCCTCGCCATGGTCCGCCCCGAAGGCCGCTACGTCACCGCCGGCGCCATTGCGGGACCCGTGGTGGCGCTCGATCTGAGGATCGTCTATCTGAGGCATCTGGACCTTATCGGCTCGAGCCAGGGCACGCGGAAAGAGTTCTCGCAGGTGGTGGACTACATACTCGGCGGCAAGATCAAACCGCTCCTGGCCGGCACCTACCCGCTCGAGGACATCCGCCGCGCGCAGGCGGATTTCAAGAAGAAACAGTTCGTCGGAAAGCTGGTAATCGTGCCTCGATAGACACGTCTCGAATCGGGGCGACACGTAGGGCGCAATAAGCGCAGCGCATTGCGCCGAACCCTCGAAGACGGAAGTGGGGGGACGGGAGGCGTTTTCCCGGACGCCGATTGGTGCAATACGCTTCGCTATTGCACCCTACGACTCTCGCAAAGGAGAACATCCGTCGCGTAGGGCACAGAACCGTAGGGTGCAATAAGCGCAGCGCATTGCACCATTCATTGAGGGCGGGCTCGGGAATGATGCAAGGGGCTTTCCGAGGCGTGTATCGGTGCAATACGCTTCGCGATTGCACCCTACTCTTCATGTGGGAGCGAGCGCAGCTCGCGAATCAGCGGCGCAATAAGCACAGCACATTGCGCCGAACATCAGGCGCGATTCGGACCAAAAAATGCACCGCCCGGCGTCGCCGCCGGGCGGTGCCGTCTCGACCGTTCGCGATCAGACCGTCAGGGCTTCGAGTCCGGGCGAAAGCACGCTTTCGCGCTTAATCTCCAGCCGCTTGAGCGTGATCGGCCCGTTCGACGCGCGGTCGAACTCGATCCCCGCCTTCACACCTGCGCGCGCGATCTCCTCGGCCGGAAGACCCTGCTCATAGGCCGAGTGCATAGCCCCGAGCGCAAACGGCGTTCCCGATCCAGCCGCGGCAAAGCGCCGGCAGCGATCCGCCGAGCGCAGCGAGCAGAGCCTGAACATGCCGTTACGGTTGAGGATGAACAGCATCATCTGGCTCGACTCGTACGGATCGTCGGGATCTTCGGTCGTTCTCAGGAAGTAGTCCTTCTTGAGCTTCTTGTGGAGTTTCCGCGAGAACTCGAACAGATCCCGCTCGGTCGCGATCTCCGGCAGCTTCAGGCCGTTGGCAAACACGCTCTCCAGCACCTCGCGGTGCGCGCCCCAGCCCACCAGACCGATGTACGAGCCATCGACCTCGATGATCTTTTCCGGACGCGCAACGTAATGCGCCGATTCTTTGCGCATTCCGAAGCTCCCGAGGGTGTCGGCCGCCATGCATGCGACCCCGGCCTTCTCGACCATAACCAACGTAGTCATCGGACTATCTCCTGAAGGCGTGACCGTGAGGATCACGCGGCAATACGTCACCGTTCGCGGCTCAAATGAGCCACGGTCTAAGAAACGAAACGACGGTATCTCGGTGGCGCGGGCGCGCCGGCTTCAGGAATGAGGCACGGACCACGCCATCGGCGCAACCGAGATTCGATGTGCAATGGTGCGTCGCATGATCGTGTGTCCGTAAAAAAGAATCTGACTTCAAAGGGGCAGCGATCGTATGGCCCGACGGGGGGCATGTCAACTCAGGATCCGACTCGCACTCACGTCATTCCCGCGGGAATGTCGGGAGTGATTAACTGAGGCGCAAGTGCGGAACCCGAATCAGTCGGGTGCAATGAGCACAGCGAATTGCACCATGTGCTCTAATTCGGCTTGTCTTTTTCCTTCGCCTTCCGCAAGCGAATCCCGAGCTCCCGCAGCGCCTTCTCCTCCGCCGGGCTCGGGGCGCCGGTCACACAACGCGTCGAGCGGGGTTGCCCGTCACTCCGGCAATCCTGCCTTGCGAAGTCCTTCGAGGTAACCATCGAGATTCCTGTATCTCGCAATGGCATAAAGCGTCGGCAGCCGGCCGACGGTGAGACCCGGGTTGAGCGACAACGCCGCGTTCAACGCGCCCCGTGCCTCGTTCATGAGTCCAAGGTGGGCGGAGCTCGCCGCCAGGATCAGATACGCGGGTATCATCTTGTCATTCAGCTGGATGGCCTTTTTCGCCGCCTCCACCGCTTGCCTGTAACGGCACTCCTGCATGTACGCCGCCGCCATGTGCGTATGGCCGATCCACTGGACCGGGTTGCGGGGGCTGATGCGCAAAGCGCGCTCCGCATGTTCGATCGCGGTCCGGGTATCCCCCATGTAGCTGTGGATCGCGGCGCTGGTCATCCACGCCCGACCGGAGTTGGGATCGATCGAAAGGGAGCGCTCGATCAGGGCAACCGCCGCTTCGAAATCGCGGCGGATGAAAGAGTTCATGCTGGCCGCCTGCCACAGGACCACCGGATCGTCCGGATTCGCCTTCAGGGCCGCCGCCATCAGCCGGACCGCTTCGTCGCGCTCCTGTTCGGACAAGGTCATTCCGGTGAGGTTGACCCGCCGGCGATAACAGTCCGAGGCATAGGCATAAGCGCGGCTGTAGCCGGGATCCTTCTCGAGCGCCTTGCGGAAATACCCGAGCGCTATGGCCGTATCCTCCGGCGTCACCTTATGCATGTACGCCATACCCTGGAGCAGGTAATCATAGGCCTGCATGTCGTGAGGCCGCTTGTGTGCAATCCGTTGGCTCTCCGCACGCTCGAACTCGGGCTCCAGGGTGCCGACGATGGTTTCGGTGATCCGATCCTGGAACTCGAAAATGTCCGCGACGGTGCCCTCGTAGCGGTTGGCCCAGATGTGCTGACCGGTAATGGCGTCGATGAGCTGGGCCGTTACCCGCACCTTGTCCCCGGACCGCCGCACGCTCCCCTCCACCACGTACTGCACGCCCAGCGCCTTGCCGACCCGGCGCACGTCGATGGCTTTGTCCTTGTAGGCGAAGGCCGAATGCCGTGCGGTCACCGAGAACGAGCCCACATTGGAGAGCGCGGTGGTGATGTCCTCGGTGATCCCGTCTGAGAAATAATCCTGCGTCGGATCGCCGCTCATGTTGGTGAACGGCAGCACGGCGAGCGACGGCATCTTCGATCCGCTCACCGGCGGCGCGCTCACGCCCGGCCGGGTCCGAGCGTCCAATTGCACCCGGTAAGCGCGAACCGGATCCGCGATGTTCTTGACTGATTGTTCGCCTAAGGATTCGTAAGCCAACGGCAGTCTTTTGCCGACGGCGGTGCGGATCGATTCGGAGATGCAGATACCGCCGGGTTCGGCAAGCGTTTCCAGCCGCGCTGCGACGTTCACGCCGTCTCCATAAATGTCGCCCCTGTCTTCGATCACGTCGCCCGAATTGACGCCGATACGAAACCTGACTCGACGCTCCTCGGGCAGGGCTTCATTTCGGATCCTCAGCTCGCTCTGGATCGTGACGGCAGAGGTGAGCGCATCCGATGCCGCGCCGAATCGGGCGAGCACCGCGTCGCCGGCGTAGTGCATCACCTGACCCCGGTGGGACTCGATGATCGAGGCGATCAGGTCGAGGTATTCACGGAGGATCCGGTGCGTGACGTCTTCATCCTCGCCCGTCAGCCGGCTGTAGCCGGCGACGTCGGCGTAGAGGATGGCTGCAAGCTTGCGCGGCAGGGGCTCCGCCATTGGAAAGCCTCCCCGTCGGGAACGGGATGGGCGAACTCGACCCATGCTATCGCCACGCCGCGGGGCGGTCCATGCAAATCAGATGCCAAACTCAAGATGGGTCCGCCTCGAGGCAGCTGTCGATCGCGAAGGAAGATTCCCGATTGAAGGCGGGCGCGGGAATCCAGAGCCGGCAGGGTGCAATGCGCACAGCGAATTACACCACACCACTTCGGCACGGCGACTACGCCTGTAGGAGCGAGCTTGCTCGCGAATGGGCATTCGCAAAAGGTCGGTGCAATACGCTTCGCTATTGCA
>DATIPL010000779.1:0-5730 GCA_035471965.1 Gammaproteobacteria bacterium | reverse complement strand
CCGCGAAGGCGTCGCCGCCGGGGCACTAGCGACACCCGAAGAACCCACTGCGGGCTCCGGCTCGTCACGGTGATCACGCTCAGCGGCGCGACGCGTAATTTCGTCGTGGGCGAGCAGACCGTCCACGCGCTCGATAACGTCGATCTGAAAGTCGACGCCGGAGAATACATCGCCATCGTCGGCCCTTCGGGCTCGGGAAAATCCACCTTGCTCAACGCAATCGGCCTCCTCGACCGGTTATCAAAGGGCACCTACCGGCTGGACGATCGTGACGTGACCGGACTTTCCGATGATGAGCTCGCGCGCATCCGGCGCGAGAACATTGGCTTCGTATTCCAGTTTTTTCATCTGATTCCCCGGCTCACGGCGGCGCAGAACATCGAGCTTCCCCTGACGCTCGCCGGCGTCGATCCTGCTGAGCGCACGGCGCGGGTGGCCGCGGTGCTGGAGGATATCGGACTCGAAGACCGCAGCCGGCATCGCCCTGATCAGCTCTCCGGAGGTCAGCGCCAGAGAGTCGCCATTGCACGCGCCACCGTCACCCGACCGAAACTGCTGCTCGCCGATGAGCCGACGGGTAACCTGGATCGGGCGTCCGGGAAAGAAGTGGTTCACATTCTCGAGGGGCTCAATAAAGAAGGGATCACTCTGCTCATGGTCACCCACGACCCCGAGCTGGCAAACCGGGCGCGGCGCATGATTCGAATGGTGGACGGCGCCATCGAGACCGACAGTAAAGTCGCGACATGATGAGAATCAGCGACATTTTCATCTACGCCTACGGCGGCGTGGCCGGATACAGGCTCCGAAGCCTGCTGATGCTGCTTGCGATGGCAGTGGGCGTCGCCAGCGTAGTGGTACTGACCGGACTCGGAGAGGGCGCGCGTCGCTACGTGACCGGCGAGTTCGCTTCTCTCGGCACCCACCTTCTCATCGTTCTGCCCGGTCGGAATGAGACCACCGGCGGCGCGCCCCCTCTTCTCGGGGAGACGCCCCGGGATCTGACCCTCGACGATGCGCTTGCCCTCGGCCGAAGCTCAGCCATTCGCCGAATTGCACCGGTTACCGTCGGGTCCGCGCCGGTCTCCTTCGAGCAGCGGGACCGGGAGGTGATCACCATCGGAACGACCGCGGATTTTCTCCATGTAAGACGGCTCAAGATCCTGTCGGGGCGCTTTCTGCCGGAAACGGATCCCCGGCGCGCCGCGCCGGTCTGCGTGCTCGGCGGCAAGCTCAAGCGCGAGCTCTTCGGCAACCGCGCGGCGGTGGGCCGATGGGTTCGCGTCGGTGATCGGCGTTTTCGAGTGATCGGGGTTCTCGCCTCCGAAGGACGCGCCATCGGCATCGATCTCGAGGACATGGTCGTGGTGCCGGTGGCCTCCGCCCAGGCCCTGTTCGACACCCCGTCCCTGTTTCGCATTCTGGTCGAGGCACGCAGTCAATCGCTCATCCCGAGGGCCAAGCAACATATCCTCGACACCATACGCGCCCGCCACGAAGGTGAGGACGACGTGACCGTGATCACCCAGGACGCGGTGATCGGCACGTTCAACAAGATCTTCACTGCCCTGACCATGACCGTGGGCGGCATCGCCGCCATCAGCCTTGCGGTCGCCGGCATATTGATAATGAACGTCATGCTGGTGGCGGTGTCGCAACGAACCGCCGAAATCGGCGTCATCAAGGCACTCGGTGCCACCCGCCGAACCATACTCACATTGTTCATGACCGAGGCGGGCGTGATGGCGGCAGCGGGCGCGGCCACCGGACTGGCCCTCGGCTATGCCGCGAGTACCGTGACCGCTCAAATCTATCCCGTGCTCTCCATCACCGCCCCGTTATGGGCTGCGGCCTCGGCGCTGTTGCTCGCCGTAGCGCTGGGACTCACATTCGGCGTGCTGCCGGCGCGGCGCGCTGCGGCGCTGGATCCCATCGAAGCTCTCGCTCGCCGCTGAGATTGATGATGCGTTTTCAGGATGGACTGAGGCTGGCGACCGGCGCGGTTCGGTTCAACGGACTGCGTTCCGGCCTGACGGCTCTGGGCATCGCGGTCGGCATCGCAGCCGTCGTGTTACTCACCTCCATCGGCGCCGGCGTTCATCGCTATGTGCTGAACGAATTCACCCAATTCGGCACCAATCTCATCGCCATCGTGCCTGGAAAGACGGAGACTTTCGGGATGTCGACGGCGGCTGTCAGCAACGTACGCCCCCTGTCCCTGGACGACGCCGCCGCGCTGGAAAGGGTCGACGGGGTCGTCGCGGCCGTGCCGGTGCTGCAGGGAAATGCCGAGGTCGAAGGCGCTGGACGGTCGCGTCGCAGCATGGTGCTCGGGGTGGGATCCCAGATGCCGAGCGTCTGGAGCATGCGTGTCGCCACCGGACGTTTCCTTCCCCGGGACGACGAGCGCTCGCCGCGTGCGTATGTCGTGCTCGGGAGCAAGGTTAGAACCGAGCTTTTCGGCGACCGCAATCCCCTTGGACAGCGTCTGCGTGTCGGCGGAGATCGTTATCGCATTGTCGGCGTCATGGAATCCAAAGGACAGTTCTTGGGATTCGACCTGGACGACGCGGTGTACGTGCCTGCGGCCAAGGCGCTGGAGCTATTCGATCGAGAGAGTCTGATGGAAATCGATCTACTTTACCGAGCAGGTGCTTCGGTGGAAACGGTGAAACGATCCGTAAAGCGACTGATGCTCTCTCGCCACGGCAGCGAAGACTTTACCATCATCACCCAGCAGCAGATGCTGGACGTATTGGGTTCGGTGCTGGACGTGCTCACCTTCGCCGTCGCGGCCCTCGGCGGAATTTCGTTGTTTGTCGGCGGTGTCGGCATCCTCACCATCATGACCATCGCAGTGGGTGAACGCACGGCGGAAATCGGATTACTGCGCGCCATCGGCGCAACCCGCGGGCAGGTGCTGAGGCTTTTTCTCTATGAGTCTCTGCTGCTGGCCGCGGCCGGGGGGATTGCGGGCCTGCTGCTGGGATTCGGCATGGCGGTGCTGCTGGTCGTCGCCGTGCCCGCACTTCCCGTGCACCCTTCCACCGAGTACGTACTTCTGGCCGAGGCGCTCGCCGTTGCGATCGGCCTCGCCGCCGGAATCGTTCCCGCACGCAATGCGGCGGTGCTGCAGCCACTGGAAGCGCTGCGAACAGAGTGATCGTGCTACAGCCCCCTCAACGACGACGCAAGCTGATCGGTAGAGTCCCGGATCTCCTATCTGCATATGAACACTTCAACGGGCGTGCCGTCGCCTGGGTGATTCTTATCCAGCCATGAGCGTCAGAAATCTTGAAAGTCTATTCGAGCCGCAATCGGTCGCGGTCATTGGTGCCTCCAACAGGCAGGGAAGCGTTGGCGCCACCGTGATGCGCAATCTGCTCGCGGGTGGATTTCGCGGCCCGGTGATTCCGGTCAACCCGAAGTACCGGACCGTGGCCGATGTCGCGGCCTATTCGAGCATCGCGAAGATGCCGGCCACTCCCGACCTGGCGATCATCTGCACGCCGCCACGCACCCTTCCCGGTCTGATGGATGAACTCGGCATGCGCGGCACCAGGGCCGCCATTGTCCTCACCGCCGGGCTGTCCGACGAATCGATTTCCGACGGACGCACCGTGCAACAGGCGATGCTCGATGCCGCGCGACCGAATCTGCTGAGAATTCTCGGGCCGAACTGCATCGGACTGATGATTCCCCGCATCGGTCTGAACGCGAGCTTCGCACATGACCAGCCGTTGACGGGGAAGCTGGCTTTCATTACTCAATCAGGCGCCCTGGCAACAGCGGTGCTCGACTGGTCAAAATCACGCGGAATAGGTTTTTCCCACTTCGTCTCCATGGGCGACAGCGCCGACGTGGATTTCGGAGACGTTCTCGATTATCTCGGCGGGCAGGCGGGCACGCGCGGAATTCTGCTCTATGTCGAGGCGATCAAGCATGCGCGAAAGTTCATGTCCGCAGCGAGAGCCGCAGCGCGGAACAAGCCGGTTGTCGTGATCAAGGCCGGGCGGGTCGCCGAGAGCGCCAAGGCCGCGGCTTCACACACGGGCGCATTGGCAGGCGCAGATGAGGTCTATGATGCGGCCATTCGGCGTGCCGGCATGTTGCGGGTAGATACCATCGAAGATCTGTTTGACGCCGTGGAAACTCTGGCAAGGGTTCCCGCCTTCGATGGCGATCGGCTGACAATCCTCACCAACGGCGGCGGACCTGGCGTCATGGCAACCGATTCCCTCATTCGCGCAGGAGGAATGCTGGGGTCTTTGAGCAAAGAAGTGATCACCGGTCTCGATCGGGTGCTCCCCCGGAACTGGTCCAGAAGCAACCCTGTCGACATCATCGGCGATGCTTCGGCCGAGCGCTATCTCGCCGCGATCGAGATTCTTATCGACGCACCCGATACGGATGCGTTGTTGATCCTGCATTCGCCCACGGCACTTGCCTCCAGCGCTGGCATCGCGGCTTCGATTGCGCCGGTCCTGGCAAGAAAACAGCGCGCCATATTCACCTGCTGGCTCGGCGGTGACGGTGCTCGTGAAGCAAAACAGATCTTCTACCAGCACGGTCTCGCCATATTTGATACGCCCGAAGACGGCGCCAGAGCATTCATGCAGGTGGTGGATTTCCGTCGCAATCAAAGGCTGCTGGCGGAAACACCGCCGTCGCTGCCCGATGAAATCAGTCCAGATACAGAGCTCGCAACCCGGATCATAAGCAAGGCTATATCCGAAGAGCGGGAAATCCTCACCGAGCCCGAAGCAAAAGCGGTGCTCGCCGCCTACGAAATTCCCATCGTGGAAACCATAATTGCCGGGAATTCGGAGCAGGCGGTCAAAGCTGCAAAATCCCTGGGGCTGCCCGTGGCGGTAAAGATTCTTTCGCGGCAAATCTCGCATAAATCCGATGTGGGCGGAGTCATGCTGAACGTGGAGACGGTCGATCAGGTACACGCGGTATGCACGGAAATGCTTGCCCGGGTGGAGAAGCTGGCTCCGGAGGCCGAGGTTGACGGATTCACCGTTCAGCCCATGGCGCGAAGGCCGGGAGCGCGCGAGCTCATCGCGGGTGTCGCCACGGATCCCGTGTTCGGCCCCGTCATACTCTTCGGCCAGGGAGGAACTGCGGTTGAGATTATTGCCGACCGGGCCATCGCTCTTCCGCCTTTGAACCTCTCACTGGCACGGGATCTCGTATCTCGTACGCGTATATCGAGCTTGCTCGAGAGCTATCGTGACCAGCCCGGCGCAGATATGGAGTCAATCTGCCTCACTCTGGTGAAGCTCTCACACCTCATTGCCGAGCTGCCGGAGGTAGTCGAGCTCGACATCAATCCGCTTTTCGCGGATGCCGATGGCGTAATTGCGATTGATGCGCGAATTCGGGTATGTGCCACCAGTGACCGTGGCTCGGCTCGTTTCGCCATCCGGCCCTATCCTCGGGAGCTCGAAGAGCAAATCGAGTTCAACGGCCGGAGAATATTGCTTCGACCCATACGTCCGGAGGATGAACCGATACACCAGCGGTTTTTCACCCGGCTGTCCACAGAAGACATTCGGTTCAGGTTTTTCGGTGTGGTGAAGGCGCTGGAGCACTCCCAAATCGCACGCTACACGCAGATCGACTACGACCGGGAGATGGCTTTTATCGCAATCGGTGAAGATGCCGCTGGAGAGCCGGAGACGTTGGGCGTGGTCCGCGCAATTACCGACCCTGATAATCAACACG
>DATIPL010000778.1:0-2115 GCA_035471965.1 Gammaproteobacteria bacterium | reverse complement strand
GCAGGTGGTGGGGTTCAGGAAAAAAGCCTGAAGGATTAAGAAATACCAGACTGCTACCCGAAGGCCCCCCCGATATTCGATATTCGACATTCGATCACTCTAACCACTCCTCCCGCTTTTGACGCGCAACACCTTCCGGAGGTGGTTAGGCTTCGCCGAATTCCCTCACATAAACGAAGTGTCCGGCGATCGCGGCGCCGGCGGCCATCGCCGGGCTCACCAGATGGGTTCTTCCGCCCTGCCCCTGACGGCCCTCGAAGTTCCGGTTCGAGGTGGAAGCGCAGCGCTCCCCCGGGCTGAGGCGATCGGCGTTCATGCCGAGGCACATGGAGCACCCCGGCTCGCGCCACTCGAATCCGGCGTCGACGAACACTTTGTCCAGCCCTTCGTCTTCCGCCTGCAGCTTGACCAGTCCCGATCCGGGAACCACCAGCGCCAGCCTGACGTTCTTCGCCACCTTGCGTCCCTTGACGACGCTCGCGGCGGCGCGCAGATCTTCGATGCGACTGTTGGTGCACGATCCAATGAAGACCTTGTCGATGGCGATTTCGCCGATAGCCGTGCCGGGTCTGATGTCCATGTACTTGAGCGCGCGCTGGAGCCATTCGCGGCGAATGCCGTCGCTCTCGTCAGCCGGATCGGGCACGCGTCCCGACACCGGCGCCACCAGCTCGGGTGACGTGCCCCAGGTGACCTGGGGCTCGATGGCGGCGGCGTCCATTTCCAGCACCGTGTCGAACACGGCGCCGTCGTCGCTCGTCAGGTCGCGCCAGCTTTCCGCCGCACGCTCCCAGACTTCGCCCCTCGGCGACATCGGCCGTCCATGCACATATTCGATGGTGGTGTCGTCCACGGCCACCATTCCGTTTCGTGCGCCGAACTCGATGGACATGTTGCACAAGGTCATGCGCCCTTCCATGGTGAGCCCGCGCACGGCCTCGCCCGCGAACTCGATGGCGTAACCGGTGCCGGCCGCGGTGCCGTATCTGCCGATCACCGCAAGCACCATGTCTTTGGCGGTGACGCCCCGGCCCAGCGTCCCTTTGAAAAGCACCTTCATGTTCTTCATTTTTTTTGTCATCAGGCACTGGGTGGCGAGCACGTGCTCCACCTCGCTGGTGCCGATGCCCATGGCGAGGCAGGCGAAGGCGCCATGGGTGGAAGTGTGGGAGTCGCCGCACACCACGGTCATACCCGGAAGCGTCGCGCCCTGCTCGGGCCCAATCACGTGCACGATGCCCTGACGTTGATCGTTCATCTTGAACTGAACGATGCCGTAGGCGTCACAGTTGTTGTCCAGCGTGTCCACCTGAAGCTTCGACAGCGGATCGGTGATGCCGTGACTGCGATCCGTGGTGGGCACGTTATGGTCGGAGACCGCGAGATTGGAATCTATCCGCCATGGATGACGCCCGGCGAGCTTGAGACCGGCGAAAGGTTGCGGCGAGGTCACCTCGTGAAGCAGGTGCCGATCGATGTAGAGCAACGTGGTGCCGTCCTCGTTGGTGCGCACCGCGTGGGACTCCCACAGCTTGTCGTAAAGCGTCTTACCTGACATGTTCCCTCTTGATGATCCGCGCTCGGAAGTCGAAAAGCCGTTTATTCTAACTCAAGCTGGCGGGGCCGCGGCAATTCAGGCACACGCAGCGCAAACGCAGCAAGAAGACTGCGCTCTGAAAGCCGGCCCTCGACGGGGTCCAGAAGCCGGCGCCAGTCGATGGCGGCGGTAATCCCGCCCGCCACCGCGTGCCCGGCTTCAATCGCAACGGAACGTTTCGCCGGCGCGCGTCGAAAGCTGCGACGGCCGTGCACAAGGCTGCATCGACGACATCGCTCCATCGACAACCCGAAATCCTGAGATCTATTTGCCGATCCTTGATGTAGATCAAGTTGCAGGGCTGGCAAACTGAGTAAGGGTGAGTTATTCAGGGAGCACAGAAACCGACCCAAAAATGCTTTGAAGGGATGCGGTCTTATTGGCGCCTGGCTCAGTCACCTCAGGAATTTAAGTCACCCATCGCCTGCTGGCAACGGTGCGCGAATGGGAGCGGGAAAGACGAGATTCTCGAGTGCCGGTGGGTGCAACGCCGACACTCTTCGTAATTGACCTATCGG
>DATIPL010000777.1:0-2991 GCA_035471965.1 Gammaproteobacteria bacterium | reverse complement strand
AGCGTGAACGAGCATGTTCAAGACCACCGGCGCACCGCACATATGGGTTACCCGGTGTTTCTCAATCATCGGAAAGATCAGCGCAGGGTCGACCGCGCGCAGACAAACGTGCGTGCCCGCGGCGGCGGTCACGCCCCACGTGTAGGTCCAGCCGTTGCAATGGAACATGGGTAGCGTCCAGAGATAAACGCTGTCGGGCCCTAAACCGAATGCGAGGATCTGGCCGATGGCGTTCAGGTACGCGCCCCGGTGGTGGTAGACGACACCCTTCGGGTTGCCGGTAGTGCCCGAGGTGTAGTTGAGCGACAGAGACCGCCACTCGTCCGGAGGTGGCGCCACGGCAAAGTCGGGATCGCCTTCCTCGAGAAAAGACTCGTAGTCCATCTCTCCCAACGGATTGCCGCCGTCGAACAAGGGATCGTCGATGTCGATGACCAGCGGGCGCTCGTCAACGCCGTCGAGCGCTTCCTCGATGGTGGCGGAAAACTCGCGGTCGGTAATCAGCACTCTGCTCCGCGCGTGATCCAAGATGAAACGGATGGTGGCCGCGTCGAGGCGGTAATTCAGCGCGTTGAGTACCGCGCCGCACATGGGCACGCCGTAGTGGGCCTCCAGCATGGCGGGCACGTTGGGCGCCATGACCGATACCGTGTCACCTCTGCCAATGCCGCGCTGCGTGAGCGCCGAGGCCAGCCGGCGGCAGCGCTGATAAAACTCGGCGTAGCTGTACTTTCGCTCGCCGTGAATGACCGCGGTCTTGTCCGGAAATACGCTCGCGGAACGCTTGATGAAGCTGATCGGAGTGAGCGGAAAATAGTTGGCCTCGACCTTGTCGAGGTGCTGGTCGTACATGGACGGCTTTGCTTTCATGCGTTGTTCGGCTGAATTACCAATTCAATCCTGGTTCTTCGTGGGCCGATTTTTCGATTATCGAATATCGAATGTTGGTCAGTCACAGTCTTTTCTCTTTCCCGATATCCGACATTCGGTATACGACATTCGAATCGAATTCGCTGCCCCACCCGTGCGGACGGACGAAGCGCCTTCAGCTCGCCTTCTCCAACGCCTGATCGATATCCCAGAGGATGTCGTCAATTGTTTCGATGCCCACCGAGATGCGGATCATGTCCGGCGTGATGCCGGCGGCAATCTGCTCCTCTTCGGACAGCTGCCGGTGGGTGGTGGACGCCGGATGAATAACCAGGGTCTTGGCGTCGCCGACGTTGGCGAGATGGCTCATGAATTGCGCCGCCTCTATGAACTTGATCCCGGCCTCTTTTCCGCCCCTGATTCCGAAGGTGAGGATTGAGCTCGGCCCCCGGGGCGTGTATTTCTTCGCCAGGTGGTAGTACTTGTTGCTCTTGAGGCCTGGATAGTTGACCCACGATACCTTGGGGTGACCGACCAGGTAATTTGCAACCGCCGTGGCATTATCGCAGTGGCGGTCCATGCGCACGTGCAGGCTTTCGAGCCCCTGTAAGAACAGAAAAGCGTTGAAAGGGCTCATGGCCGGCCCGAAGGTGCGCAGGACCTCGCAGCGGGCTCGCATGCTGAAGCCGAAGTCTCCGAAGGTCTCGTAGAAGCGTACCCCGTGGTAGCCGCGGGATGGTTCGGTCATTCCGGGAAAGTTTCCGTTGTCCCAGGGAAACTTGCCTGACTCCACCAGCACGCCGCCAATGGAGGTGCCATGTCCGCCAATGTACTTGGTGGCGGAGTGAATGACGATGTCGGCGCCGTGCTCGATGGGCCGGCAGAGGTAGGGCGTGGGAAAGGTATTATCGATGATCAGAGGGATCCCGGCATCGTGAGCGATCTCAGCCACCGGCTCGATGTCGAGGACGTTGATCACCGGGTTGCCAATGGATTCCGCGTAGATCGCCTTGGTATTCGTTCTAATCGCGCTGCGAAAATTTTCCGGGTCGTCGGCATCGACAAAGGTCGTTTCGATGCCGAGCTTGCGGAAGTTGACGTCGAAGATCGAATAAGTGCCGCCGTAGAGCGTGCTCGCGGCCACGATGTGATCGCCACTCTGGAGCAGGGTCAGCATCGTGACCATGGTGGCGGCCATGCCCGAGGCAGTTGCCACCGAAGCCCGGCCGCTCTCGATTGCCGCCATGCGCTCTTCGAACACGGCGGTGGTTGGATTCATCAGACGGGTATAGATGTTGCCGAATGTCTGCAGGTTGAACAGGCTGGCGGCATGATCTGCATTGTCAAAAACGTAGGACGTGGTCTGATAGATGGGGACCGCGCGCGCGCTGGTGGAGGCATCCGGAAGCTGGCCGGCGTGCAGGCAGAGAGTCTCAATTCCGAACTGGCGGTCAGCCACGGGCGTGTGCCTGTTTTAGGGCCGGTCCGATTGTCCGGGTGTGATCGTCAATACGGCCTGGTCGCGGGGCCGCAGACCGCGGGTCGCAGGCGACAGGACCGATGTCTCCGAGGCCTGGCAGCTTGCAGACGTTCATATCTGCACTGAGGTTTGTTGTACGGGGTTTCAAGAATCTTCCTCGCGGCCGTCCGTCTTCCGCCTAATAAGGCAGGTAATCGGGCCGCTTTCCCGAAATCACCCGCGTGTTCACGCCGACGAAGTTGAGTCCACCGAACAACCGGGCATATTCGATTTTCATGCACCGGTTCATGACCACGTCGAGCCCGGCGCCGCTTGCCATTTCCGCGGCTTCCTGGTTGGCGATGCCGAGCTGCATCCACAGCACCTTGGCCCTGATTTGAATGGCTTGCTCGGCAAGCGCGGGAATTTCCTCGGACTTCCGGAAACAGTCCACCACGTCCACAGGCGCCGGGAGATCGATCAGGGAGGGAAAGCATTTTTCCCCCAGGATCTCGTCGTAGGTCGGCGTGACCGGAATCACCCGGAAACCATGGATTTGAAGGTACTTGGCGGCGAAATGACTCGGTCGGTACCAGTTGGCGGAAAGGCCCACCATAGCGACGGTGTGGTTTTCCTTGAGTATGCGCCGTATGCCGGGAATA
>DATIPL010000776.1:0-1725 GCA_035471965.1 Gammaproteobacteria bacterium | reverse complement strand
CGCTCTTGAAATCGGGCTCTCAGGTCGACCAGCCGCTCCTGTATCTCGAAGGCCGCGCCGACCGCGTTCGCGGCATGGTGGGGATCGTCCACCGGTGCGCCCCAGATGGCCATCACCGCGTCGCCCATGTACTTGTCGATGAGGCCTTTATGCCGGTAAATGATGTCCGAGATCGGGTTGAACAGCGTGTTGAGCATCTCCGCCAGCTCTCTCGGCTCGACGTCCTCGGAAAGGGAAGTGAAGTCGTGCACATCGCAGAACATCACGCTCAGCTCGCGGGCTTCCCCTTCCAGGTTCAGCCCTGAAGGATTGTCGCCCAGGCGCCGCACGAGCTCTGTCGGTATGTACTGCCCGAATATGTTCATCAGCCGCTGTTTTTCCGAATATTGAGTGAAGAAGCGCAGGAGCACATGAAAAAGGAAAACCATCAGAATCGTGAGCAGCATGTACTCCATCGGGATGAGCGCGCGATGGCTCTCGATCCGATAGCCCAGCACGAAAACCGGCAGCATCACTACCAAGACCAGCAGCGACGCTTGAATGGGGGAGAGCAGGGGCAGGGTCAGCGCCAGGACCAATCCGATGACGAGCAGCAGGTAAAACTCCCGCGTGCGCAGGACAGCGGCCAGATTTCCGGCGCCGGTGCCGAGATCGAAGGCCAGCTCGAACAGCCCCGCCGCGTTCGCCAGAAACAGCGCCAACACAGCCAGGGTGAGAATTATTTCGATGGCATGGCGCTTGAATATCTTCAGCATCACACGGGATCGGAGCTTCGAACAGCCAGGTTCTTGCGCATCCACTACGTCGGTACGATTCACGACCCGGGCGAGATGCGAATCAGGTGACTCGAGAGAGGCAAGCGCGGAGCGTTGGTGGATTTTTCTTCCTGCCAAGGGATTGGCGAAGCGAGTTCCACAGGCACTTCGCAGGCGGGAGAGTCTAATGAAGCCGGGCCGCCGGGCGCAACAGACCGGGCCGCGGTCGGGTCTGGTGGCGGCCAGGGCGGCCTTGGACACGGTCCCCCATGAATTTCGATTCATTCGGCGCACGACCGAGGGTGCCGGAGCGCCGACAGAGGTGCCGAAATTTCGACACGCATGCCAAAAAAAATGAGGCGGTTTCCCGAGGCGGAAGAATCCGCGCCACCCCGCCGCGCGGTTTAGCCAGCGGTTTTAGCGCCCTGACCGGTGCTTCAGCCGGTTGGCACGACGTTTGCTTTTCCTCCGGCAAAGAGTTTCGCGCTATGGAGGCGAACAATCATGAACAGAAAGCAAAGCGGATTCACCCTCGTCGAGATCGCCATCGTGCTGGTCATCATCGGCCTGCTGCTCGGCGGTATCCTCAAGGGTCAGGAGCTCATCAACAGTGCCCGGGTGCGAAATCTGGCCGATACGGCCTCCGGCGTCCAGGCCGCCTACTTCGGATTTCTCGACCGCTACCGCCGGGTGCCCGGTGACTGGGACGCGGCCTCGGCGACCACCGCCATCGGCACCACTGTCTCCAACCCGAGCGGCGGCTCCAACATGAACAACGGCCGCATCGACAACCCGGCCAGCGAGGAATGGCTGGAGCCCAACGCCATGTGGGAGCAGCTGGCCAAGGCGGGCTTCATCCAGGGCAGCTATGCGGGCACCAATGCCGTACCTTCCCAATCCAACAATCTTGCGCCGCTCAACGCCTTCAATGCGCCCATGGTGGTGGGTCGCACTGCTGATTACTGGGACG
>DATIPL010000775.1:0-1548 GCA_035471965.1 Gammaproteobacteria bacterium | reverse complement strand
TAGCCGTTGAGCTCGCCCCGGTACATGTCCTCGAATACCTGCAGCACATCGTGCACCTTGTCGAGCTTCGGCAGCCAGTCGAAGCGCCAGTCGTTGCCAGCCGTCGCGGCGTCGCCGAACCAGGCCTTCATCAGGCTGACGAAGAACTTCGGGTAGTGCTGCCAGTAACTCATCTGGTTCGGTCTGAGCGGCTGCAACGCGCGCGCGCCGATATAGGTCTCGTAGTCCGCTTCGGTGTCGTTGGGCAGGGTCAGGTAGCCGGGCAACAGATCGGATAACAGCCCCAGGTCCGTCAGCCCCTGGATGTTCGAGTGGCCGCGAAGCGCGTTCATGCCGCCGCCGCTCTGCCCGATGTTGCCCAGGAGCAGCTGCACCATCGCCGCGCAGCGGATCATCTGGGAGCCTTTCGAGTGCTGCGTCCAGCCGAGCGCGTACATGACCGTCATCGTGCGGTCCGGCGCGGCCGTTTCCGCGATCATCCTGCACACGGTCAGGAAATCTTCCTCCGGGGTGCCGGTGATCCGGCTCACGACCTCGGGTGTGTAGCGCGAGTAGTGTCTTTTCAAAAGGTTATAGACGCAGCGCGGATGCTCGAGCGTCGGATCGGTGCGGGCATAGCCGTCCTCGCCGAGCTCGTACATCCACGTGCTGCGGTCGTAACGGCGCGAGGCGGCGTCGTGCCCCGAGTACAGGCCGTCCCGGAAGTCGAAGTCCTCGCGGACGATGAACGCGGCGTCCGTGTAGGCATTGACATAATCCTCGTGCACGTTGCCCGTCTCGATCAGGTAATTGATGACGCCGCCGAGAAAAGCGATATCGGTGCCGGCGCGGATCGGTGCGTAGAAGTCCGCGAGCGCCGCGGAACGCGTGAAGCGCGGATCGACGACGATCAGTCTTGCTTTATTGTGCGCCTTGGCCTCGGTGACCCATTTAAAACCGCAGGGGTGGGCCTCGGCGGCGTTGCCGCCCATGATGAGCACCAGGTTGGCGTTCTTGATGTCAACCCAGTGGTTGGTCATCGCGCCGCGACCGAACGTAGGGGCAAGACTTGCCACCGTAGGTCCGTGTCAAACGCGTGCCTGATTGTCGAATGCCAGTAATCCGAGTGAACGTGCGACTTTCTGCGTCAGATAACCGGTCTCGCTCGACGAGGCCGATGCCGCCAGCATGCCCGTCGACAGCCACCGGTTGACCGTCACCCCCTGCTCATTGGTCGTTTCGAAGTTGCGATCGCGGTCATTCTTCATATGGCGCGCGATGCGCTCGAACGCTTCTTCCCAGGAGATGCGCTGCCACTCGCTCGAGCCTCCCGGGCGGTACTCGGGATACTTGAGCCGGCTCGAGCTGTGCACGAAATCCAGGAGCGCCGCACCCTTGGGGCACAAGGTGCCGCGATTGACCGGGTGATCCGGATCGCCTTCGATGTGGAAGATCTCCTCCTTGGCGTTCTTGGCATTGCTGCCCATGCTGTACATAAGGAGGCCGCAACTGACCGAGCAATACGGACACGTGTTACGGGTTTCCTTGGCACGAGCCAGTTTGAAATCC
>DATIPL010000774.1:0-3412 GCA_035471965.1 Gammaproteobacteria bacterium | reverse complement strand
CAGCACCTCGAGAATCGATCGCGTGACTTCGAGCTTTCGTTCCGCCGGCTGATAGGGATCCGTATTTGCCCCGAGCGCAATCGGCGTACAGTGGTAGCCCGTCTGCGCCAACTCGCGGCGAAGCTGCGCGGCAGCCTCGGGCTTGTAGAACAGCTTGCTCTCGAAATCGAGTCCCGGGGAGAGCCCCAGCCAGGCATGGGTAGGTCGTGCGTAGCAGTAAACGCATCCGTGCTCGCAGCCGCGGTAGGGATTTATGGAGCAGTCGAATGGAATATCCGGCGACTGATTGCGGCTGATGATTGTTCGGCTCGAGTCGGGCGTGAGACTGGTGCGAAGCGTTGCGAGCTCCTCCTCACCGCTCCAGCCGTCGTCGAATGTCTCGCGGCTGAGGGCCTCGTAGCGTCCGGCCTCGTTTGCTACCGCGCCGCGTCCTTTACGGGGTGTCGGCCTGGGGACCCCGGGACGGCCGCGTTGCGCCAGAGCGCGGCGCAGAGTTTCCGCCGGATTCATAACGCGTCGACTCCGCCATTGCTGCCGATGAGGAGCACGTCGGCAGCGCGTCTCGCGAACAAGCCGTTGGTGACCACGCCGGTGATCTGGTTGAGTTCGCTCTCGAGCTCGGGCGGGTCGATGATGTCCACATTCTTGACGTCGAGAATGACGTTGCCGTTGTCGGTAACGAAATCCTTGCGCCATTCCGGATTTCCGCCGAGGCCCCGGATTTTTCTCGCGACGTAGCTGCGAGCGAGCGGAATAACCTCCACGGGTAGCGGAAATGCGCCAAGACGGTCGACCATCTTCGAATCGTCGATTATGCAGACGAACTTATCCGCCACCGCGGCCACAATCTTTTCCCGTGTAAGCGCGCCGCCGCCGCCTTTAATCAGGTGGCGGTGCCGGGTAGCCTCATCGGCACCGTCCACGTAGACCGGCAAAGCGTTCACGGCGTTGAGGTCGAGAACCTGAATGCCGTGGGACATGAGGCGCTCGGCCGTGGCATCCGAACTTGCCACGGTGCCGTCAATCCGGCCCTTGATTCCGGCAAGCGCGTCAATGAAGAAATTCGCCGTGCTTCCGGTGCCCACGCCCACGACATCACCCTGGCTGACGTAATCCAGGGCGGCTTCCGCCACCGCCTTTTTCTTTTTGTCCTGGGACATGCTCTCGAAACTCCTAGTGATGGCTGATGGCAGCGGCTATTATACGCGGCTTTCACCGTCGCTCTCGAAGCACGACCCGCTACCGACCGATGGCACTGGATAAGCTGAAAAAAGCGCAGGCTGCCCGCCCTGAGGCCCCGCCCCGCGAGTACGTGGAGCGGATTCTCAGAGCCCGGGTCTACGACGTGGCACGCGAATCGCCGCTGGAAGCGGCGCCGAGGCTTTCGAAACGCCTCGACAACCGCGTGCTGCTCAAGCGAGAGGACCTGCAGCCGGTGTTCTCGTTCAAGCTGCGGGGCGCGTACAACAAGCTCGCGTCACTGAAACCGGAGGAGCGCGCGCGGGGCGTTATCGCATCCTCCGCGGGGAATCACGCCCAGGGCGTGGCCCTGGCGGCGGCCAAACTGGGTGTCAAGGCGCTCATCGTCATGCCGAAGACGACACCGAAGATCAAGGTCGAGGCGGTGGAGAGCCTGGGGGCCGAGATCGTGCTGCACGGCAGCTCATACGATGAGGCCAAAGCGCATGCCGACGAGCTCTGCGCCGAGCGCGGCATGGTCTACGTACATCCCTTTGACGACCCGGACGTGATCGCCGGACAAGGCACCATCGCCATGGAAATCCTGCGCCAGCACAGCGAGAAGATCCACGCTATCTTCGTCGCCGTGGGCGGCGGCGGGCTGATCGCGGGCATCTCTGCCTACGTCAAGTCGCTCTGGCCCGAGATCAGGGTTATCGGCGTCGAGCCCGAGGATGCGCCCAGCATGCACCATGCGCTGGCGGCCGGCGAACGGGTGGTGCTCGACCAGGTGGGTATATTCGCCGACGGTGTCGCGGTCAAACAGGTCGGGGAGGAGCCGTTTCGCATTGCCCGCCAATGCGTTGACGAGGTGCTCTTGGTGAGCACCGACGAAATCTGCGCCGCCATCAAGGACATCTACGAGGATACACGCTCCATTGCCGAGCCCGCCGGAGCGCTCGGCGTGGCGGGACTGAAGCGCTATGTCGAGCGCGAGGGGATCAGCGGCAAGACGCTGATTGCGGTGGACTGCGGCGCCAACGTGAACTTCGATCGTCTCCGGCATATTGCCGAGCGCGCCGAGATCGGAGAGCATCGCGAGGCCATCTTCGCCGTAACCATCCCGGAACGCCCTGGGAGCTTTCGCGAGTTCTGCCACGTTATCGGTCATCGCTCCATCACCGAGTTCAATTACCGTTACGCTGACGATCGCGAAGCCCACATATTCGTCGGCGTGGAGCTGCGTGCGGGCGAGGCGGATAAGAACACGCTCATTCGCCAGCTTCGGGAAAAGAGCTATCCCATTGTCGACTTGAGCGACAATGAAATGGCGAAGATGCACGTCCGATATATGGTGGGCGGTCGTTCCCACAGTAAGATGAATGAAGTGCTCTACCGCTTCGACTTTCCCGAGCGCCCCGGGGCGCTGCTGCGTTTTCTAACCCGTATGGGAGAGCATTGGAACATTTCGCTGTTTCATTATCGAAATCACGGCGCCGACTACGGTCGAGTGCTCATCGGCATGCAGGTGCCGCAAGGCGAGCGGGCACAGTTTCAGTCGTTTCTCGAGGAACTCGGATATCCTTATGCCGAGGAGTCGGAAAATACAGCGTATCGGCTGTTCTTGAGCTGACGGCACGGGATTGCGACCCCGGGGGACCCCGCAAGCGGACGAAGCTTCCATGGCCTGTGCCGATGAATCGCGCACTGGCGCGTTCCTGTGGAGGATTTCGATAACCCTCGCGTTACTCCATCCCCAGAATGTGTTTCCACTCCTTCTCCGTTACCGGCATGACTGACAGGCGGTTGCCGCGGCGTGTAAGGGGCATTTTTTCCAGCGCGCGCTCGGCTTTGAGCTCTGTGAGCGGAATGACCCGTTTCAGCTTGCGCACGAATTCGACGTCGACCAAGTACCATCTGGGGTTGTCCGGATCGCTCTTGGGATCGAAGTGATCGTCCTCGGGATCGAAGGCGGTCGGATCCGGGTAACCTTCCCGCGCGATTTTCACTACGCCGACAATTCCGGGCATGTCGCAGCTGGAATGATAAAAGAAGGCCAGATCGCCCACTTTCATCTGGTCGCGCATCATGTTTCGCGCCTGATAGTTACGCACTCCGTCCCAGGGTTCCTTCTTGTCCGGCCTCGATTTCAGATCATCGATGCTGAATTCCTCCGGCTCCGATTTCATCAGCCAGTAGGCCATCAGGGCAGCACCTTCTTGAAGGCCTTGAT
>DATIPL010000773.1:0-6463 GCA_035471965.1 Gammaproteobacteria bacterium | reverse complement strand
AACATAGCCGCGGATATTTTCGGGGACAGTATACGTAATTGTCCTTGGATCGGCGTTTTCTGCCGGCGAGTCGGCGCGTAGGCAATAGCAGGACCTTTGACCTCGATTACGTATACTGTCCCCGGTTAACCATGAACGATTCCCGACGCACCTCCGCCCCCAACATCATCGACGGCAAGGCCTTCGCCGCCAGGCTTCGCCAGCGGATCGGGGAGAAGGTCGCGGCGCTCAAATCGGAACACGGCATTACCCCGGGACTCGCGGTGGTGCTGGTGGGCGAGAACCCGGCGAGCCAGGTGTACGTGCGCAACAAGGCAAAGCAGACCCGCGAGGCGGGAATGAATTCCTTCGAACACAGGCTCGATGCCGGGATCTCCGAGAAGGATCTGCTCGAGCTCGTGTCGAAGCTCAATGCCGACCCCTCGGTCAATGGCATCCTGGTACAGCTTCCCCTGCCGGATCAGATTGGCGCCGAGCAGGTGCTCACGGCCATCGATCCCGCCAAGGACGTGGACGGCTTTCACGTCATCAACGCCGGTCGGCTCGCCACCGGACAGGACAGCCTGGTGGCGTGCACGCCGCTGGGCTGCCTGATGCTGCTCAAGGACCGCCTGGGCGACCTCACGGGCTTGAACGCAGTGGTGGTGGGCCGCTCCAATATCGTCGGCAAACCCATGGCCCAACTGCTGTTGAAAGAGAATTGCACGGTCACCATCGCCCACTCGCGGACCAAGGATCTGCCCGGTGTCTGCCGGGGCGCGGACATCCTGGTCGCCGCCGTCGGCCGGCCGAAGATGATCAAGGGAGACTGGATCAAGCAAGGGGCAACGGTCATCGACGTGGGCATCAACCGCATCGAGCAAGAGGACGGTAAGACGCGTCTGGTAGGCGACGTGGATTTCGAAGCCGCGAGCCAGCGAGCCGGCGCCATCACGCCGGTCCCCGGCGGCGTCGGTCCGATGACCATCGCCTGCCTGCTGCTCAATACCCTCACCGCCTGCTGCCGCCAGCACGGCATCGCGGTGCCCCATTGATTCAGGGCTTAATTCGGGGCCTTGCCTTAATTCAGGGACAGATACCTTAATTCGGGGACAGAATTCGGGGACAGTATACGTAATTGAAGTCAAGGCTCTTGTTACTGCTTATGTTCCGAAAGGGTGGTGCCGGACACCGTTCCGAGGACAAATACGTATACTGTCCCCGAATTAACCCGATTCACCATGACGCCTGATCGAAACCTCTGGCTCGAAAGCCTGATCCGGCCGAACTCGAGACCCTATTCCGAGCGCGCGCCGCTGGCGCTGGAGTCGGTTGGCCGGCTGCTCCATCGCCTCGGCGATCCGCATGCGCGGCTTCGCCTCATTCATATCGCCGGCTCCAAAGGCAAGGGCGCCACCGCGCTGATGATCGAAGCGCTGCTCGAAGCGGCGGGACTTCGCACCGGCACATTTACTTCTCCGCACCTTGAACGCTGGACCGAGCGATTTCGCATCGGCGGTAAGGAGATCTCCCGGCAGCAGCTCGACGATGCCATCGACTTCCTGGGCCCGCACGTCGACGAGCTGAGCCGCGAGCATCCGCGGAACCCGCCGAGCTTCTTCGACGCGCTGACGGCGATGGCTCTGTGGCTGTTCGAGCGCCGCGGGGTGGACGTGGCGATCATCGAAACCGGCATCGGCGGGCGCTTCGACGCCACCAACATCGTGCACCCGGAGGTCGCCTGCATCACCAACGTCGAGCTCGAGCACGGCGACAAGCTGGGGACGGATCTCGCTTCAATTGCCGGGCACAAAGCCGGCATCCTCAAATCCGGCGCGGTGGCCGTGCTGGGATCGTTCGACCACGCCGCGGAAAAGGTGATCCGGGAGGAAGTGGTCAGGGTCGGGTGCGATGCGGCGTGGCTCCGAGTCGATTTTGACATCGACTGCGATCAACGAGACGGTAACAGGGCGCTGAATTTTCGCAGCGGCGATCTCAACGTCGAGCTCGCGCTCGGACATGCCGGCCGTCACATGGTGGAGAACGCCGCGCTCGCCGTTGCCTGCGTCCAGCGACTCCGGGGCGTCGAAACCACGTGCCTGAAAAGAGCAGCCGGCGCGCTCGCGAATGTCGCGCTTCCCGGGCGCACCGAGATCCTGCGCGTGCGGCCATGGTGGATAGTGGACTGCGCGCACACGAATCGCTCAATCGCCGCGCTGGCCGAGGTGCTCGACGCGCTACCCGCAAGCGATCGTCATTTCGTCATCTCGCTCTCCGGCAACAAATCCGTCGACTTGCTTGCGCCTCTGCTCGATACCGCCGCATTCATCACCGTCACCCGTCCGGAAGCGCTGAGATCCGTGCCAGCGGCGGAACTCGCATCTCGGATCTCGACACGGTATCCTCAATCATCAATTTGCGTCGAAGACGACGCGGTAGTGGCGCTCGAGCGCGCGAAGTCGCGATTGGGACCCTCTTCGCTGCTCTGCGCGACAGGGTCCACCTACATCGCCGGGGCCGCAAGACGGCTTCTGCTTTCATCCGCCGGTTGGAATATCGTCGATGCATCACCGATGCGACCTTCAGTGACCGCGGAGACGAGAACGCAAGAAGACCATTCGTCTCCGTCGGCAGTCTCTCCAGCGCCGGCACTGAGTGAAGAAAGTACTGTAAACGAGCTGGGCGGCATCTAGGGGAGGTCGCTCATCACCGGTCATCAGATGCGTATCACGACTTCAAGCCGATAATAATGGGAGGAGAAATGGTCGATATCACCAGACTTGATTATGAAGTAGGCCAGGACAACATCCGGCCGTTCGGGCTGGACATCCACAATCCGGTTTTCGTCGTGTCCAGTATCACCGTGATTCTGTTCGTGCTGTTTGCGCTCGCTTTTCAGGAAGGCGCGACGGAGATGTTCGGCGCGTTGCGACCCTGGCTCACGTCCACCTTCGACTGGTTGTTCATGGGCGCGGCCAACATCTTCGTGCTGTTCTGCCTTCTACTCATCGTTACGCCGCTGGGGAAGATTCGCCTGGGCGGCAAGGACGCACAGCCGGATTACTCCTACGCCGGCTGGTTCGCGATGCTGTTTGCCGCCGGCATGGGCATCGGCCTCATGTTCTTCGGCGTGCTGGAGCCGGTTTATCACACCCAGAATCCCCCGCTTGGCGTGAATCCGGCGGATTTCGACGCGGCCCGCGCCATGGGCATGGCGGCGACCATCTTCCACTGGGGGCTCCATCCATGGGCCATTTATGCCGTGGTGGCGCTCGCGCTCGCCTTCTTCACTTTCAACCGCGGGCTGCCGCTGACCATCCGCTCCGCCTTCTATCCCATTCTCGGTAATGCCGTATGGGGCTGGTTCGGCCACGTCATAGACACCCTCGCGGTGTTCGCCACGCTGTTCGGTCTGGCCACGTCTCTGGGCTTCGGCGCGGAGCAGGCGACCGCAGGACTGAACTACCTGTTCGACATACCGGCCACCGATGCGACCAAGGTCATTCTCATCGTGCTCATTACCGCTGTTGCCCTGGGTTCGGTTCTCATGGGCCTGGACAAGGGGGTGAAACGTTTGAGTGAGCTGAACATGATGCTGGCGGCGCTTCTCCTGCTTTTCGTCATCGCGGTCGGACCGACCTTCGAAGTGTTCAAGGGGTTTTTCACCGGCGCCGGCAACTACCTTGCCGATGTGGTGCCGCTCAGCAACTGGGTCGGCCGCGAGGACACGGACTTCATGCACGGCTGGACTACGTTCTACTGGGCATGGTGGATCTCCTGGTCGCCGTTCGTGGGCATGTTCATCGCCCGCGTGTCCAAAGGCCGCACCGTGCGGGAGTTCATCATCTGCGTGCTGCTCATCCCGACGGCGGTAAGCGTGCTGTGGATGAACGCCTTCGGCGGTACGGCGGTGTTCCAGCTCATCAACGAGGGCTACCAGGGCGTGGCGCAGACAATCACCGACTGGACCCCCGAGCTGTCACTGTTCAAGATGCTGGAGCCGTTGCCCCTGACCGGCATCACGTCCGCCATCGGAATCATCCTCGTGATCGTGTTCTTCGTCACTTCGTCCGATTCCGGATCGCTGGTGATCGATACCATCACCGCGGGCGGCAAGATGGACGCGCCGGTGGTGCAGCGCATTTTCTGGTGCAGCTTCGAGGGCCTGGTGGCCATTGCGTTGCTGCTGGGCGGCGGCCTTGCATCGCTGCAGGCGGCGGCGATCGCAACCGGCTTTCCATTCGCCATCGTGCTGGTTGCCATGTGCTACAGCGTGCTGGTGGGCTTGAGAAAAGAGCCGAGATAGCGAAGCTCTTGATCCTCCAGGACGACAAACCCCGCCATACGGCGGGGTTTGCTTTTTTGCACCCGCGAATCCACTGGCGCCGGCGGCAGATCGACGATTTCCGTCAATCTCCCGGCGCGG
The DNA here is from genome assembly GCA_035471965.1 of Gammaproteobacteria bacterium. GTDB lineage: Bacteria > Pseudomonadota > Gammaproteobacteria > HK1 > HK1 > CAMYJH01. The sequence goes on along the minus strand of DATIPL010000773.1, from coordinate 2,058 downwards.
GATACGCCTTTTGAATCTTCAGAGCTGAGGCCACACGTGTCGGGTGCGCGCGGCGCACCCGGCGCGCATCGTCGCTCCGTCGAGTCGGGTGTTAACTGCTGCTCATCACGACGACGCCGTACTCGCGGGCGGCGTCTTCCAGCCAGCGCCAGAGGTAATCGGCGAAGCTGCGGTGGACGTAGATGTCGTAGGCGGGCGCGTCGCTGGTCTGGTGAAGCAGCATGTGGCAGCGGGCCATGCTCGCCTGGGCGCACTGGTCCGGGCCGAACACATTGGGGTGCAGGTCGAGGCTGGTGCCTTTCATCAGCAGCTCGCGGGCGCAATCACCGGACAGCGAAATTACCGTACGGCTGCCGCTCACATCGGTGACGGCGAAATGCTCGCCTTCCATCCGTTGCTTGAACGCGGTCACGATTTCTTCCTCCGTGCCGTCGGGCACGACGGCGAGCCACTCATCCGGCCCGAGCCACAGTAGATATCGCGCGCCGTCCGGCATTGAAGCCGTGTTCGGCTTCACCGGCACGTCGACGCCAAAGACTTCCTTCACCGCATCGACGAAAGTTTCGCTGCCGGCGTCCCCGCGGAGCGCAATCTGACCGCGGAAACGCGCCTCGCCCATGCGCACTCCGGCGGCCGCCGGCGCGACCCGCGCGCGGGCCTCGAGCTCCAGGTGCGCGAGCGTCGACTGTTTGAGGTAGCGCTCAGTCATGCATGCGCTTCCCTTCCACGTCGTAGAACTGCGGTGGACCGATGCGAGCGCTCAGAACCTTGTTCTCGAGAGGAACGTGGACGGTCTCACCGTGGCGCGATCGCCCGTCTTTTATCAGCGCCAACGCAATGGAGCGATCGAGGTTTGCGCTGAAGTAGCTCGAAGTCACGTGGCCGATCATTTTCATCGGTGGCCTGGACTTGAGCTCGGCGACGATCTGTCCGCCTTCCGGTAATACCTGATGGGGATCTTCCGTCAGCAGGCCGACCAGCTGCTTGCGGTCCTCGCGCTTTGTGTCCGGACGCGACAGGGAGCGCTTGCCGAGAAAGTCCTTGTGCTTGCTGACCATACTCTCGAGTCCGAGATCAACGGGCGTCACCGTGCCGTCGGTTTCCTGGCCGGCGATGATGAATCCTTTCTCCGCCCGAAGGATGTGCATGGTCTCCGTTCCGAACGGAGTGATGCCGTACCTGGCGCCGGCGCTCATGAGCGCGCTCCAGAGCGCGAGGCCGTAGCTCGACTGCACGTTGATCTCGAAGGAGAGTTCGCCCGTGAACGAGATCCGCATCACCCGCGCCGGAATGCCCGCGACGGTGCCTTCACGCCAGCTCATGAAGGGAAAAGCCTGCGGCTCCAGATCGATGTCGTCGGTGAGCTCCGACAAGAGCTTTCGCGACAGCGGCCCGGCGATGCCCACCGTCGCCCAGTGCTCGGTCACCGAGTTGCAGTAAACGCGAAGCTCCGGCCACTCTGTCTGCAGCCACTCCTCCAGCCAGGCCAGCACCCGCGCGGCGTTGCCCGAAGTGGTGGTCATGAGAAAGTGATTTTCCGCCAGACGCGAGGTGACGCCGTCGTCGAAGATCATGCCGTCCTCGGTGCACATCAGACCGTAGCGGCAGCGGCCGACGGCGAGCTTGCTCCAGCCGTTGGTGTAGATGCGGTTCAAGAATTCCGCCGAGTCGGGGCCCTGGATGTCGATCTTGCCCAGGGTGGACGCGTCCAGGATTCCGATGGCGTTTCGCGTGGCCCGGCACTCGCGCGCCAGCGCAGCTTCCATGCTCTCGTCGCGCCTGGGGTAGTACCAGGGCCGCTTCCACTGGCCGACGTCCTCGAACCTGGCGCCGTGGGCCACGTGCCACTGGTGCATAGGGGTCATGCGCACCGGATCGGCCAGCTCGCCGACATCGCGTCCGGCCAGCGCGCCGAAGGTCGCCGGCGTATAAGGCGGGCGGAAGGTGGTGGTGCCGACGGTCGGAATGTCCGCGCTCGAGATCTCGGCCAGGATCGCCAGCGCGTTGACGTTGCTGGTCTTGCCCTGGTCGGTGCCCATGCCCATGGTGGTGTAGCGC
>DATIPL010000772.1:0-3229 GCA_035471965.1 Gammaproteobacteria bacterium | reverse complement strand
GCGTGCCCGAAGCTCCATCACCTGGCCGAGCAGCACCAGCGTCACGATGACCGCTGCCGCCTCGAAATAAATGTCCACTTCTCCGTGTGGGTCGCGAAATGACGCTGGGAAGATCCCCGGCATCACCGTCGCCACGACGCTGTAGACATAGGCCACGCCGACGCCCAGCCCGATGAGCGTGAACATGTTGAGGCTGCGGTTGACCAGCGACAGCCATCCGCGGACGAAGAACGGCCAGCCGCCCCAAAGGACCACCGGCGTCGCCAGCACCAGCTCGATCCAGCTCATCACCCGCGGCGTCGCCAGCCCTTCGAATGAAATTCCGACCACGTGGCCCATGGCGATCACGATCAGGGGCACGGACAAGACGACGCTGACCCAGAAACGACGGGTCATATCGACGAGCTCGGGGTTTTCTTCCTCCTCAAGGCTCACGGTTACGGGCTCGAGGGCCATTCCGCACTTGGGGCACTCTCCCGGCTCGTCGCGGATGATCTCCGGGTGCATCGGGCAGGTGTATCGCATCTTGCTCGGCGAAGCCGCGGGCATCTCGGGTTCCAGCGCCATGCCGCACTTCGGGCAACCGCCCGGGCCGGACCGACGGACCTCGGGATGCATCGGGCAGACGTACGCGGACTCGCTTCCCGCCGGCTGCGAAGCCGCCCCTTGCTCGGAATCTGCGTTCAGGTAACGTTCCGGCGAGCCCCGGAATTTTTCCATGCAGCCGGTGCTGCAGAAGTAGTAGGTCCCTCCCTGATGCCTATGGCTGTGCTTCGACTCGGCGCTGACAGACATTCCGCAGACCGGATCGCGGAGCTGTACGCTCGATTGTTCGGAGTCAGGCCCGTGGCCGAGATTTGTGTGCGCTTGATCCATTACTGAGTTTCCCTTCGAGGTCTACGTGCGCCCGCCATACCGAGGGTGACTTCGCCAACGTCGGTGATGGCCGTAAAGAAGAACCGGCTTTTATGGATATCGCGGAGCCCATCTGTTTCGGAGGCACCGCCTCGAACCCGAAAACCTTCGGTTTCCATTACCAGTACCTTGACCATCTGACCGGACAGCACAAGCAGACCATTAGAAATTGCCGTTTCGCCACTGATGAACTCCTGCAGAGCTGACTGCCCATCTTGCGCATCTGGAGACAACCCGATCGGTAGAGGCGATCACCCGCGAGGCCGCCTCGTCACACGAAGCAGCCCGCGCTTAAAGTCCGGGTTTAAATTCGGAGGCGTAGGGTGGAGAGGTAAACGGGCGGGCCCGCATTTTCGAACGCCAATGCCACACCGGGTTCGATACCCCGATCTTCAACGGGCAACATGGCGGCAAGAACAATAGAAGGGGGCGGCGCAGGCGGACAGTAACGGGGCTCCGCAGAGACGGCCACCGGAAGGATCTGTCCCCGGTCGAGATGTTGAGCGGCGATCACACAGCAATCGGAATCTTCGTCACTGGGATTGAGTGTTTTCGAATCCGGGCTTTGGTTGCCCATCGATGGAGCGAATTCGTCAGCTGGAGAATGGTGGGAGACCGACGCGAATACGGGCGTGCAGATTTGGAGGCCGATGCTCAGCGCAAGCAGTGCCGCCAGGCCTCGAAAGCCTGCCGATTGAACGCAAGCGCGACGTCGAAAGTACTCGAACATCCGACTATTTGCCCTCAAACTTCAGAATGCTACTGCTTTCGGCCACCTGCCGTGGCGCCTTCCAATAGTCGGCAGCCGGTCGATTCCATCAAGAACTCCTTCCTTAAGTCAACAGCCAGCAGCTCGTATTGATCCGCATCAATGACGCATCGGAAAAAGCACCGCAATCGGCACCCGGTCCCGCCTTCCGAGATATCCCGTTCACTCCTCGGACGCAAAGACAGGCGGTTGTGGAGCAGCCGACCGGTGTACCCATCACATCTCGAAACCTCATCGGCTCACGCGCCCATGCCACCGATTGCGGCGGGCGGGAGGCACAACCTAGCCGATTTCGGACAATACCGGGAAGGTCTCGAGCAGCCAGTAGGAAAAAATCGTCAGGTAGCCGGTGATCATGGCGATCCCCATCAGGATCAGGATGATTCCACCACCGATCTGAAGCGGCATGCTGAACTTCCGCATGGCGCGCATCCTCGTGATGAAGGCGCCGGTAAACAGGGCGGCGGCGATGAACGGCACTCCGAGCCCCAGAGAATAGATCGCCAGCAGCGCGACGCCGCCGCCGATTTCCGGTGACACCGCGGACAACGTCAAAATGGCGCCGAGCACGGGCCCGATGCAGGGCGTCCAGCCGAAGGCAAAGGCCAGGCCCAGGCCAAACGCCGCGTAGTACGATCCGCGTTTGATGATGCCCTGGAATCGAAGGTCGCGGCCGAGAAAGGGAAGCCGCAAAACGCCCACCATGAAGAGCCCGAACGTCAAAACGATAATGCCGCCGACGATCGTCGCCTCGTTCTTGTACTTGAGCAGCAGCTGACCCAGCGCGGATGCGCCCGCGCCGAGTGCCACGAAGACCAGGGAAAATCCGGCGACGAACAGCAGGCTGGTCCAGAGCATGGGCATCAGCGGCTGCTCGGACTCCAGCTCGCCGATGGACTTGCCGGTGACGTAGGAGATGTAGGCGGGAACCAGAGGCAGGACGCAGGGAGACAGAAACGAGATCATCCCCGCGGCGAACGCGGTCAATACACCGATGCCGGAGATCTCGAACACGATTCAAGCCCGGCGATGAGTCCGCCGGCAATGAAATTGGATGCGCACGTTCATGAGTCTATCGAGGACGCGCCGTTGCGCCGCGGAGCCTTCGAGTTCAGATGAGTCCAGCCGATCCACAACAGCAGTGCCAGGCACGCCAGGCCCAGCGCCGAAAGCACCCAGTCCATCGAGGTCAATGAGCGTTCCTCCGGGGCGGACTGTGGATCCGCGGCCGACACGTGGTCGCCGTGCAGCACCGCGGCGGCATAGCTCACCAGGCTCACGCTGTCGAAATCGAGACCGTGATATCGTGCCCGCATCCGCCCTTCCGGATCGATGAGATGGGTGACGATACCGTGAATCTGCACGCCTTCACCGGCGGGCATGAATTCGAGCCCATAGGCACGGGCCAGCTCCAGGCCGGCGCGCTCACGCCCGGAACCGCCGTAAACGAACACCCAGTTGGCGCTGTCCAGTCCGTAATGCTCCGGGTGCTCCCGCATGAGAGCGGCGGTGGCCACAGCGTCTTCATCGTCGGTGGCGACGGCA
>DATIPL010000771.1:0-2629 GCA_035471965.1 Gammaproteobacteria bacterium | reverse complement strand
CGAAGCCCTGGACACGACCCCGTTCGCGTCCGCCTCCATCGCCCAGGTGCACCGGGCGAAGCTTCCGAGCGGCGCGCCCGTGGTGCTCAAGATCCGAAGGCCGGGGATCGAGAAAACCGTGGCGGCGGATCTGCGCATCCTCCAGCACGTGGTCACGCTGGTGGAGGCCAACCTGCCCGAGGCCCGGCGCTATCAGCCCCAGCGCATCCTCGCCGAGTTCTCACGCTCACTCAGCCGCGAGCTTGATCTCGCGGTGGAAGCGCGGCACGTGGACCGCTTCGCCAAGAACTTCGCCGGCGAGCCCGGGGTGCTGGTGCCCAAGGTCTACTGGGAGTGGACCAGCCCGATGATGAACGTGCAGGAGTACATCGAGGCCATTCCGGGCACCGATCTCGAAGCCATCGACCGCGCCGGGCTCGATCGGAAAGAGCTCGCCCGGCGCGGCACCGAGGTGGTGCTCAAGATGATCCTCGTGGATCGTTTTTTCCACGCCGATCCGCACCCGGGCAACGTCTTCTACCTGCCGGGCAACCGGCTCGTGATCATCGACTTCGGCATGGTAGGAAGACTCACCGATGCTCGCCGCGACGAGGTCGTGGCGATGATGTCGGCCATCGCGCGACGCGACGCGGACGCGTTGATGGAAGTGGTCCTGGAGTGGACCGTCGACGCCCACGTGGACGAGAACCGGCTCGCCTACGATCTCGACGAGCTGATGTTCGAATACGTCGACGCGCCGCTGAAAGACGTGCGCATCTCGACCCTGCTCCGCGAGGTAAACGCGCTGCTTCGGGAGCACTCCATCGTACTGCCGAGCGATCTCACCTTGATGTTCAAAGCATTGGCGACCCTGGAGGGACTCGGCCGTCAGTACGATCCCGAGTTCCGGCTCGTCTCGCATCTGGAGCCCTTCCTCGAGCGAACGCTCGCCGAGCGCAACCGGCCCGAGTCGCTGGTGCGCCGCGGCCGCCAGGGGGTGAACCAGTTCGTCAACCTGATGGGGGCGATCCCGCGGGATCTCTCGCGGCTGTTCAAGGACGCGCGGCGCGGCAAGATGCGGGTGGATCTGGACTTGAAGCGCCTGGACGACTTCGGCCGGCGCCTGGACGACACCATCGACCGCATCACCATCGGCATCATGACCGCCTCGCTGGTGATCGGCTCCTCCATCGTCATGACCATCAAGGGCGGACCGGCGCTCTTCGGCATTCCGCTGCTGACCGCGCTCGGCTTGCTCGGCTACGTCATCGCTTTCTTCAACAGCGTCTGGATCATCGTCTCCATCTGGCGCGCCAACCGCAGATGAATTACGGGTATAAGTTATTATTTTAATGAGCCACTCCGGATCACGCCGTTAAAGGTAAGTAGAGCCCAGGGACATTCAGAGTTCATAAGCCATTGACTTTCGACTCGGCGGCGCGGAGAACCGATCCTCCGAGGCTATCAAGAAGATCAGTAGCTTATGAACTCTGAATGTCCCGTCTTGCCGCTTGAAAAGAACCCGAAGAGTTGCTCCAAGACGAGGTCGGGTGCCTCCAACTGTGGCAAGTGGCCCACGCCGTCGAGAACTTCGAAAGATGCCTTTGGAACGAGCGCACGCAACGCTTTACCACGCTCGATCGGGATCCAGGGGTCATTCTTACCCCAGGCGATTCTTACCGGACAACGAATCTCTCCGTACAACGGCTCTACTTCGGCCGTGTACTTCTCGTCCGCCTGCGCGAATTGACGGTAGAAACTGCTACGCCCCTCTTCCGAAAGCCACGGCTCAACGAGCTTTTCGAAATCCCCGGGCTCGAGCGCGTTCACAATTGCGCCCTTGATGTAGGCTTCGACAACTGCCCGGTGAATGTGCGGAGGCAGTCCGGAAAATGCCTCCACGTGGCGGCCGACATGATCGAAGAACTCCGATCCCCATGGGCGCATCGCAACGACATTCATCAGGAAATAGCGCTCGAAGTCGCGTTCGTGCAACAGGTGGGCCCGGAGCGTTGTCGCACCACCGAAATCATGTGCGACTACCAGGGGCCGCTCGAGCTTCCAGTAATCGAGAATCTCACAGAATACCCGTCCCTGAACATCCAGGGATGTGCGGTGCTCGTCGCTTTTTTCGGACTGCCCGTAGCCCGGCATGTCATACCAGTGCGTCCGGAAACGCTTCGTCAGTTCTGGAATAATTCGGTGCCATGAGTATGAGGACCACGGCCATCCATGCGCCAGAATCAAATCAGGCCCGTCACCGGCGCTGCCGGCCGCGACTGATCCAGCGCTCGTTTCTACAGTCTGACCAAGTTCCCAATGCATTCCCGGAATGCCGTTGAATTCAGGGGACAGTATATTCAATTACACGACCATCCAGGGCGTGGCAGTTACAAGAGCCTGATGGGAAATAGGTATACTGTCTCTGAGGTATCCCCACAAAAAGCCGATCGAACTCAACGATTTAAGTTTTGAGTCAAATGGAACCTGCATGGCGTCAGGCGATTTGATCCATTGCTGAGGTCGAAGATTGCCAGGAGGACGCCATGCAGGCGGTGTGGGTGACTCGGGTAGGGCGCAATAAGCGAAGCGCATTGGGCCGGATTTCGACCTTCGTGGCTCCGCCCTCGCCGACCCTCGACGTTCCCGT
>DATIPL010000770.1:0-2243 GCA_035471965.1 Gammaproteobacteria bacterium | reverse complement strand
TGCCCGCCAGGCTCGCCTTTTCGCTCCTAGAACAACACTACTGCGTTGCAGTCCTGCGAGTCGGCTGCGACATTCCAGTCGGGGGGCGCCGAAGCGTCGACACAGTTGGAATCCATTCCGCCCCAGCCCGACGGCGGGCCGCCGGTGAAGATCGTGGCGGTTGCGATGGTGGCACGCAGCGCGCCTGATTGCGGGTATCCATCGTCTATCTTCACGTCCAGCTCGCGCATGACGGAAACGGGCACGAACCGGCCGATATAGACGTGTAGCTGCGACGGCGCCGGGGAAGCCGTGTCCAGATACTCGCTGGTTTTTCCCACGATGACCGGCGCGCCGAACACGTTCAGAGGCGCCAGACCGTTGGCCGACGTGGGCACCGCGTTCGCGCCGGCGAAGCTGCCCTGGATGAAATCGGCCTTCGATATCTGCTCCCACATGGCGTTGGGCTCGGCATAGGCATCAGCCCCGGCGGGATTGTCCAGTCGGCCGTTGTTCGAGGTGGCGATGCTCGATACCGGGTTGTTGACCGCGACACCGATGCCGATTGTTGCGTCCGCTGCGTTCCAGTCCCCCGGGATCCGGCTGTATCGATCGAGAAACCCCAGGTAGGCCGTGCGGATTCCAGAGGACGTTTCTGCAAGGGCTCTCACCCGGCTGCTGTTGATCAGCTACTGGCCCTTGAGAAATCCCCCGATCATCAGGGCCAGAACCACCAGCACGATGGCAATCTCCACCAGCGTGAACCCGCGTTGACAGGTGTTGGCCCTTCTTCCCCTGGACGGCATGGCTGGAATGAATGAAAAGAGACTCAAGAAACGGGAAAATGGCCCAAAATCGGATTTTTTCGCTTGCCAGTGAAGCGTAGACGATTTTGTGCTTAAACGCGTGATTCCACGAGGGATTCCGCCGTTACGCCCGGTTGCGCACGTATCGCTCGTGCAGCCTCACGGGAGCGCCGCGCCGCTTCCTCAGCCTCAGGTTGAGCATTTCGACCGTCAGCGAGAACACCAGGGCGAAGTAGATATAGCCCTTGGGCACGTGATGCCCCAGGCCGTCCGCGATCAGAACCATGCCGATCATGAACAGGAAGGAGAGCGCGAGCATCTTGATGGTCGGATGCCGGGAAACGAAGCGCGCGACCGGCCCCGCGAATACCATCATCAGGACCACGGCGGTCACCACCGCGGCAATCATGATCTCGATTTCGTCCACCATGCCGACGGCGGTGATGATGGAATCCAGCGAAAATACCGCGTCGAGAATGATCACCTGAACGATCACCCCGCCGAAGGTCGCCGGCGCCGTAGTCGAGGACTTCCCCTCCTCGCCTTCCATCAGCTGATGGATCTCCATGGTGCTTTTCCATAGCAGGAACAGTCCGCCCGCAAGAAGGATCAGGTCGCGGCCGGAGATTTCCTGGGCCAGCACGGTGAACAGCGGCCGGGTCAAACCGATGATCCAGGCGAGAACCAGAAGCAGACCGATGCGCATGAACATGGCGAGACCCAGCCCGATGCGCCGCGCCAGGGCTCTTCTTTCCTGCGGAAGTCTGTCGGTGAGGATGGCGATGAAGATGATGTTGTCGATGCCGAGTACGAGCTCGAGCGCCGTCAAGGTGAAAAAGGCGGCCCACGCCGCCGGATCGGTCAACAGTTCAAGCATGGAAATTACTCGCGGGATATTCGAGGAAAAGTTTACTGATTACTGGGCACGCCGCCTACTCGGGGCGCCGAATCAAACCGGAATTCAGTTGCTACGCAAATCGACAGCGGGGAAATTCGGGGGAAATTCGGGGACAGTATCTGAGGGATCCCCACAAAAGATGACCTCATGTGGGGATCTGCGAGGGCACAGCTTCGTTGAGTTTCCGCACGGCCAAGGGCGTAAGTCGCCGACCGTCACTTTGAGCGCCCGAGCCAGCAGACTTCGACCGACAAAGAATACGGACAGCACGCGTAGGGTGCAATAAGCGAAGCGCATTGCACCGGATGTTTCCGTGCACGATGTGATTCGGTTCTCCATGATAGAGATATCCTCGGGTGTCAATCACGCTACGCGAGGGATTCAAGCGTGGCTCCCGGGTTTCCCTTCGCTTCAGCCAGGCGACCCGCACTCGGTGACGGGAACGTCGAGGGTCGGCGAGGGCGGAGCCACGAAGGTCGAAATCCGGCCCAATGCGCTTCGCTTATTGCGCCCTACCCGAGTCACCCACACCGCCTGCATGGCGTCCTCCTGGCAATCTT
>DATIPL010000769.1:0-7555 GCA_035471965.1 Gammaproteobacteria bacterium | reverse complement strand
GAGATTCACACGCGACTTTGGAACTTCCTCATTTGAGGTCGGTGCAGCCATCCTTGGCGAAGCGCTTATGTTCTTTTAACCCCCGGCCCGGCCATCCTTGGCCGGGCGTTCGCCAAACTGCGAAGTGACATTAAGTCACTTCGGTTTTGGCTCACCCAGCGGCTCAAAGATGACGTGCGTGGTGCCGTCCCGACAGGTTCTCCTCCGGTGGGTGCCCCCTTGAATGCCGACGCGCCGCGGTGCGGTGGGGGGTCGGGAGTAGTTAGCGTCCGGGACAATGCGGCCACGGAGCAACAGGCCCCCGGGGCGCGTTTCGCTGCGATACGCCGTGCCGGTGTGAGCATTCAGCGCGGGTACGGTGGTGAGTATACGCCAACTGTTCCTTATTGCCTTCGTCAGCTGCTACCGGTTTTTGCGGGCTCTGCGCGGACCGGCGCGCCATTTTCGTCCTGGAGGCGGGAGAGCAGCCTGGTGTAGCCGGGATTTGCGCTCAAAGAATCCAGCAGCACCACGTCTTCCAGCGCGATGGGCGCCCCGAGCGCGCTCCAGCTCAGGCGAAAACCGTGACCGACGGCGTGCTCCAGCGCGGCGATCGCATCGGAGTCCCGTTTTTGAACCGCATAATTCGCAGCGAGATAAAGCGCGCGTTCGGACGGTGCCAGGCGACCTTCCATCAGCACGAGTCCAGCCAGGTGCCGATCCAGCAGCCGGCGAGACTCTTCGTCGCGGCCGGATTGTTTCAGCGCATAGGCGAACCACGGCGCATTCGTCCATGCGGCCTCCCCGAGCAGCGGTCCGGAGTCATTGACCCACTCGGAGAAATAACGTCCGAAGTAATTGACCGCCTTATCGAAGTGTCCGGTCTGCACGCCCAGGCGGCCGAAGAGCGCGGTATCGCGGGTATGTAGGGCGAGCCCTTCTTCCGCGAGCGCAAAGGCTTTGGCGGCATCTTTCTCCAACGCGATGCGCCAGATGTCCCGCTCGAGTGTATCGGTGCCGTCGTCCGGCCACTGCGACAATGCTTCCAGGGCGGCGCCGGTGTCTTTCCTGGAGGCATGGAGTCGCGCCAGCGCGCGCAGCGTTTCTGTCCCCGGCCCCGGGACCTGGCGATAATGGTCGAGCGCCGCGTCCAGTTTCCCCCGGGCGCCGGCCACTTCGGCTAAGAGATGCCGCACCGTGGCGGAGTTGGGCAGGACCTGCTGCATCGTGGCCGCCGCTTCGGCGGCCGCATCGTGTCGGCCCATCGCCAGCAGGCTGCGGATCAGCAGCGCGTGGGCTTCGGATGAACGCGGATCCCGATCGAGTGCGCTTCTCGCCAGATCAATGGCGTGCGCGTGCTCGGCGAAGGCGGCGCAATGCCCGGCAAACGCGGTAATCAGAGAAGGCCGCCCGGGAAACAGCTCCAGGGCGTGACGGAACTCGGCGGCGACGCGCTCGTAATCCTCCCGACGGCCGCGCCAGCGGACCATGCGGCTCTCCACCCGGGCGCGCCATTCGAGCACGCGCTCCGATTGCGGCGACAGCGTGAGCGCCTGGTCGAGCAGCGCTCTCGATTGCGACACCGCATCACTGAAATCCGCCGCGCCGGACAGCTCCGCGGCGGCGAAACCGGCGTAGGCGAGCGCGGCAAAGCCCTCGCCGAACTTCGGCGACTCTGCGGTTAGGCGCTGCGCGATCACCCGCGCCTGCTGGATGTTGTCCGGCCCGCCCGCGCGCAGACGGCCAAGCAGTCTCAGCCAGTCGGCGTAACCGGCCGTCTCTGCGGCGGAAGTCCCGTCCGCGGCGGCAACTTCAGGCGGCCCCTGAAGCTCGAGCTGGCGGGCGAGCCCGGATACCACCGCGCGCAGCACCGCCAGCAACTCCGCCGCCGGGCGCTGCTCGGCCAGCGACCACAGCTCTTTTCCTTCCGGCACGCTCACCAGCTGAAAGTTCACGGCGATCTGGCCGTCGCTGCTGCGCACGCTGCCCTGAATTACCTGGGTGACGCCCAGGTGCTTGCCCACGTCTTCCAGCGTCGCCTTGTTCCCGACATAGGAAAAGCTCGAGGCGGCGCCGACCAGGTCGATGCCGTTGAAGCGCCGGAGCCGGTGGATGAGGTCGTCGGTCAACCCTCTGGCGAGAAATCCGGTGGCCGGGTCGGTGTCGACCCCGATGAGCGGCATTACCGCGACGTGATGCGTCGTCGCGCCGGCTGCTCTGGTCGCTGGTTCGTCGCCGCGCCCGGCGCCGTGGCCGCCCGCGAGACCGCCCAGATTCATCGCCGTCACGGTAATTACCGTGAGCACCAGCGCGATAACCATGACGGAATCTATCAGCCGGGCGCTTCTTCCGTTGCGCGCCTCCTCCCCTTCCGCCGGCGTGCGCCGCAGGCCTTCGGGCGTGAGTTCGTAGGCCCAGGTCAGAATGACCATAATGGGGAAACCGAGCAGCAGCAGGGCGATGACCACCTTCAATACCCATTCGGGCGCTTCGAAAGCGGGCAGTATGACGTTGGCGCCCTGCGCCATGACCCATGCTACTACGGCATAGGTAGCCGCGACGCGGAAGACGTTGCGGCGCCTGAGCTCGATTAAAAGACTTTTCATCTTATGGCTTGTAATGCGTCCTGAAGCCGGTCGAGTCTAGTCGGGTGGGCGATCACATTCTTTGGTGTTCATCACAATCAAGGCATTCTGCCTGCGTCATGAACGACGACAAGCTTCGAAGCACGCGTAGGGTGCAATAAGCGAAGCGCATTGCACCGGATGTCCTCCGATTCGGCGTTACACGGCTCTCGGTTAAGCAGATATTCCTGCGTGTCGACAATGCTGCAACGCCGATTGGTGGGTGATCCTCGGATTTCTCTTCGCCTCATCCCATTACGCGCGTTCGGTGACGGAATTGCGATGGTCGGCACAAACAGCGCCGCGGGAAATAAAGTGCGGCGCAATGCGCTTCGCTTATTGCGCCCTACGCGGAGTCATGGGGGCGGCGGCGCTCGCAGTGCCTCGCGCTGTCCGCAACCGGGCAAACGTCCCTGCCCGCGGGAATTCCTGCCATCTACCACATCCTTGCGATATCGTTCCATGATGTCGCTTGGCAAAACCGAGCGACGACTTATCTGACGAGCGGTCTTGAGCTTCACCTTCACTTGAAATCCCGCGATTGCGTTTTCATCCCGATCCAACGAATCGCGAGCAAGCTTGCTCCTTAAGGGTCGGCGACCAGCGGTAGGCGTCGTTCTGAGCCACCGCGATAACCGCTTGTCGCCGACGACCGCTCGCCCTCGTCATTGAAAATCCCGCGACCGGGTCTCCAGTTTTCCCAGCAGCCGGCTGTAATCTTCCAGCCGTCCCGCGATGAGGTGCACCACCTCGCCGTCGCGCTCGACGGTGCCGCTGGCAACGAGCAGGCGCGCGTGCAGCACCACCCGGCGCTGGCGCTCTGCCACCCACGGCCACACCACCAGGTTGATCTGTCCGGTCTCGTCCTCCAGGGTGACGAAGATCACGCCGCTGGCGGTGGAGGGGCGCTGGCGGTTGATCACCAGTCCCGCGGCGCGGGCAAAGGTGCCTTGGTTCGTCACCCGGATGTCAGACGCGGTGCAAAGCCGCATGCGGTCGAAGTACTTTCGCAACAGCGCCAGCGGGTGCCGGCCCAGGGTGAGCCCGAGGGTCTGATAGTCGGCGATGAGATCCTCGCCTTCGCTGGGTGATCTCAGCAGCGGCGTGCCCTCGGCCACCCGCGGTTGTCTCATCAGCGGCGTCGGCGCTTCCACGCCGGCGACTTTCCAGGCGGCCTTGTGGCGGTGGCCGGCAATACCGGCGAGCGCGCCGGCTTGCGCCAAAAGCTTCATCTCGCTGCGGGAAAGTTTCGCACGCCGCGCCAGATCCTCGACGGAGTGGAAAGGTTCCTTTGAAAAGGAGTCAGCGCCCTTTTTCGTTTTTCCCTGTTGCACACTTGATGATGAAACGTTCGAAAAAGGTGTCCGACCCCTTTTTCCTGCGTTTCCCGATCGGGCAGAAACAATGCGTTCGGCGCTTTCTTCCGCCAGACCTTTCACCATTCGAAAGCCGAGCCGCACGGCGGGCGCGCCGCGCTTGCCCCGCTCCAGGGTGCAGTCGTAAGCGCTGGCGTTGACGTCCACGGAACGCACCGCGACGCCGTGGCGCCGGGCGTCGTTGATCAATTGCGCCGGGGCGTAAAAGCCCATGGGCTGGCTGTTCAACAGCGCGCAGGTGAACGCCGCCGGGTGGTGGCATTTGAGCCACGCGGACACATAGACCAATAGCGCGAAGCTCGCCGAGTGGGATTCGGGAAAACCGTAATCGCCGAAGCCCTCGATCTGGCGGAAGATCTGGCGCGCGAATGCTTCCGAGTAGCCGCGCGCGCGCATGCCGTCGATGAGCCGCGCCTCGAAAGGCCCGAGTCCTCCGCGCCGTCTCCACGCCGCCATGGCCCGGCGCAGCTGATCCGCCTCGCCGGGGGTGAAGCCCGCCGCCACCACCGCGAGCTGCATCGCCTGCTCCTGGAAGATGGGCACGCCCAGCGTGCGCTCCAGCACGCCGCGCACCGCATCGGACGGGTAGCTCACCGGCTCGAGCCCCTGCCGGCGGCGCAGATAGGGATGCACCATGCCGCCCTGGATCGGTCCCGGGCGCACGATGGCCACCTCGATCACCAGATCGTAATAACACTTCGGTTTCATCCGCGGCAGCATGGCCATCTGCGCGCGGGACTCGATCTGGAACACGCCCACGGTATCGGCGTGACCGATCATCTCGTACACCGCCGGGTCCTCAGCCGGCACCGAGGCCATGGATAAGGCTGTGCCGCGATAGGCTTCGATCAGATCGAAGCTCCTGCGAATGGCGGTGAGCATGCCGAGCGCCAGCACGTCCACCTTGAGCAGCCCCAGGGCGTCCAGGTCGTCCTTGTCCCACTGGATCACGGTGCGCTCCGGCATGGCGGCGTTCTCCACCGGCACCAGATCCGAAAGCCGACCTCTCGCGATGACGAAACCGCCGGTGTGCTGGGAAAGGTGCCGGGGAAAGCCGATCAGCGTGTCCACCAGCCTGGCGAGCCTGTCCATCACCGGGCTCGCAGGGTCCAGGCCCGCTTCTTCGAAGCGCGCTTTGAGCACGCGCTTGCCGTCCCACCAGGCCAGTGATTTCGCCAGCCGATCCACCTGAGCGGGCGCAAGGCCGAGCGCCTTGCCCACGTCGCGCACCGCGCTGCGAGGCTGATAGCGGATCACCGTGGCGGCGATGGCGGCGCGGTCGCGCCCGTATTTCTCGTAGATGTACTGGATCACCTCCTCGCGCCGCTCGTGCTCGAAGTCCACGTCGATGTCCGGCGGCTCGTTGCGCTCCCTGGAGATGAAGCGCTCGAACAGCATTTCCATGCGCGCGGGGTCCACCTCGGTGATGCCGAGGCAATAGCACACCGCGGAGTTGGCGGCGGAGCCGCGACCCTGGCAGAGGATGCCACGCTCGCGGGCGAAACGAACGATATCGTAGACGGTGAGGAAGTAAGGCTCGTAACAAAGCTCGGCAATCAGCTCGAGCTCGCGCTCGACCAAAACCCGCACCTTCTCCGACGCGCCGCGGGGAAAACGGCGATCGATGCCGCTTTCCACCAGCTGTCTCAGGTGCCCGGCAGGCGTCCGCCCCGCCGGCACGATCTCTTCCGGGTATTCGTAGCGCAGCTCGTCCAGGGAAAACCGACAGCGCGCGGCGACGGCGAGCGTCTCCTCCAGAAGCGCGCGGGGATAGAGCCGTGCAAGCTTTTCGCGGCTGCGCAGATGACGCTCGGCGTTGGGAAACAGCTCGAAGCCGGCCTCGGCCACCTTCATTCCCGAACGTATTGCGGTGAGCGTGTCCTGCAGCGGCTGGCGCGCGCGCATGTGCATGTGCACGTCACCAGCGGCCACCAGCGGCAGACCGCTTTGCGCGCTCAAGCTCTTGAGCTTTTGCAGCCTGTACGTGTCGCCTGCATCAAGATGACGTTCGAAAGCGATCCAGGCGCGTTCGGGAAAGCGCTCTTCAAGCCAGCGGGCGAAAAAGGGGTCAGAGACCTTTTTCGAACAACTCCTTTTCGAATCTGCAACATCGGTGGATGAAAAAGGGCTCTGACCCCTTTTCTGACCTCTTTTCTCTTTCTCCGGGATCAACAAGGCCAGGCAGCCTTCGAGACCGTTGTCCAGATCCTCGAGGCCAAGGTGATAGCCGCCCTTCCCCGCCGCCCGGCGTCCCTGGGTGATCAGGCCCGAGAGTCGGCCGTAGGCCGCCCGATCGGTGGCCAGCAGCACCAGCTTCGGTCCGTCGCCAAGCTTCATCTCGCTGCCGACGATGAGCGGAATCCCGCCGGCCTTCGCCGCCAGGTGTGCGCGCACCACGCCGGCCAGGGAGCACTCGTCGGTGACGGCGATGGCCGCGTAGCCGAGCTTCGCCGCCATCAGCGCCAGCTCCTCCGGGTGGGAGGCACCCCTCAAGAAGCTGAAGTTGGACAGGCAGTGCAGCTCGGCGTAGCCGGGAGCCGAGGGATTTCTGGTCATGGCCGACGGAAAACTGTATTTTTATACAGTATCGCCAAGGCCCGCCCCGGCGGCAAGACCCCGCCGGCAAGTGACTGATTGGCGGTGGAAAATACTTGTTGCGGACCTTCCCCCTTAAGCGTAGATTCGCTCGCGGCTAATTGGCCGTTTTTTTCTGATTTCGGAGAACAACCGATGAAACTGCGTCACTTGTTTCTGGCGCTTGCCCTCGCCTTCGCCCTCCCGGGTTCGGCCTTCGCCGGCAGCTGTCCGGCATTGATGAAGAAGATTGACGAAATCCTCGCCACCAATCCGGATCTCGATGCCGAGATGCTGGCGGAAGTCAAGAAAGCGCGCGAAGAAGGCGAGAAGCTGCACAAGGAAGGCAAGCACGAAAAATCCGTCGAGGAGCTACAGCAGGCCTTGTTCCTGCTCGGCGAATAGCCGCCGCTTCAGCCTTGAACAAAAGAGCGGGCCTTCGGGCCCGCTTTTCATCTGATCCCGTCAGGCGCCGATTTTCGGACGCGGGTTAGAAAAAAGCCGACAGCATTGTTTTCAGCGCGTCGCGTCGGCCTGCCACATGATGTGGCAGATGAAGAGATCGGGCGTCACCGTTTCCGCTTCGATCAGCGCTTGCTCGAGCTCCCTGGAAGTCACCATCCCTTCCGACACCAGCGCATCGACCACCGGCTCGATGATTCCAACCCAGTGGCGCAAGAACGCCCGGCAGCGATCGGGGTCATCTCCGGTTGCGACAATCACATGTGGCGTGAGCACGACATCGTTGAAGCCCGCATTCACAAGCAGCGGATAAAGATTCCGCGCCACATCGGGAGAGCCACGACCGTCGCCGTAGGCGTAATGGGTGCGCGCGTGAAACATCTTGACCAGGGCATCCTTGCCCGGCGTCATGTAATGATTGGGACCGTCGGGCTCAATGAATACGCCGCGCCCGCCCGGACGGAGCAGCCGCCGCGCCTCGGTGAGGATAGGCCGGGGATCCGGCTGGTGAATGAGCACGCAGCGGCAGAACAGCGCGTC
>DATIPL010000768.1:0-1595 GCA_035471965.1 Gammaproteobacteria bacterium | reverse complement strand
GGAGTTGCGCAAGCTGATACTGGAAGCGGTGAACAAAGGCATGTCCATTGCCAACGGCCTGCACGATGCCACTTCCGACGACCAGGAGATTGCTCGCGCGGCGCGGGAGAAAAACGTCCAGCTCGTCGACTTGAGAAAGCCAAAGCCCAAGAACGAACTGCACTTCTGGGAAGGCGACATCTATACCGTGCGCGCGCCGCGCATCGCAGTGCTCGGGACAGACTGCGCGCTCGGGAAACGCACGACCACGCGGCTGTTGGTCGAAGCGCTGAACGCCGACGGCATCCGCGCGGAGATGATCTACACCGGACAGACCGGCTGGATGCAGGGTGCCCGCTACGGCTTCGTGCTGGACTCGGTGGTCAACGATTATGTCAGCGGCGAGCTCGAGCACGCCATCGTCCGCTGCGACCGCGAAGTGCATCCCGACGTCATGATCCTCGAAGGCCAGGCGGCGCTTCGAAACCCCAGCGGACCGTGCGGCGCCGAGTTCCTGCTCTCTGCCGACGCCAAGGGAGTCATCCTGCAGCACGGGGCCGGGCGCGAGTTCTATGAAGGCTACGAAAAACAGGGCTACCGCATACCCTCCCTTCAAAGTGAAATCGAGCTCATCGGCTATTACGGCGCCAAAGTTCTGGCGGTCACCTTGAACGGCAAGAGCGCCACCCCTGACCGACTCAAGCAATACCAGCAGGAATACCGCGATCAGCTCGGTATCCCGGTGCTGCGAATTCTGGAGGAAGGCGCAGGCGCGCTGGTTCCGGTGGTACGGAAATACCTGCAGAAGTGACCCTGGCCGCGAAACCACCTCCAGGTTTCCTGTCTGTGAAAGCCCACACCCGCTCGACGGTGCCTTGAGCTAATCCAACCCCGTACTAAGCTTCCTTTAGGCGCAGGGCGAAGGGGCCCAGGCGCCAATGGCTCAGGGTCAACAGAGGGGGGCCCGCTCATGCATATTTCCACACTGGAGTACGCTCCGGGCAAGAAGATCAAGAAGCACCTGGGCCTGGTCCAGGGCAGCACGGTGCGCTCTAAACACGTCGGCCGCGACCTGATGGCCGGCTTGAAGAACATCTTCGGCGGCGAGCTCAAAGGTTACACCGAGCTGTTGCACGACTCCCGCGAGGAGGCCATGGGACGAATGGTCGAGCAGGCCCAGGCGGCGGGCGCCAACGCGGTGCTCAATATCCGCTTTTCCACCTCTTCGGTGGCCCAGGGGGCAGCGGAGCTCTACGCCTACGGCACCGCGGTGGTGCTGGAGTAGGTCAGTGGACCTGATCCTTTTTCTCGTCCTCCTTTCGCTCGGCTACGGCACCGGACGCTACGCCGAGCATCGTCACTACAAGTCCATTCTCGAGCGCGAGGACGCGCTTCGACCCATCGCCGCGGTGGCCACCAAGCTTGCGCCCTGGGGCGAACCGGTCCCCGAAACTCGGATGGTGAGCGGAAACGTGGTGGTCTCGGTGGACTATTTCAAGCGGTTTCTCGCCGGCTTGAGAAATCTCGCCGGTGGACGGGTGACAACCTATGAAACGCTTCTCGACCGGGCAAGAAGAGAGGCCATCCTGCGAATGAAGGAGGAAGCCAAAGCGCTC
>DATIPL010000767.1:0-9807 GCA_035471965.1 Gammaproteobacteria bacterium | reverse complement strand
CCCGTGAGCCGGGGAAACAGGTGACCGCATGTTTCCCGATAGCTTTTTCTTCTTACTGAAGCGCATCGGTTCGAACACCTTATTTCGTCCTCTTCCTCCGCCGCACTCCCGTATGTATCCCGGATCGAACGGCTTCCCAAGACCTGAATGGTGCGCTGCCTGACGCAAAGCTCGAGCACGAAGCCGGAAGACCCGTGCCCGGCTGAACGAATTAAACAGGGGAAGAAAACCCGCGATGGCGCAGTCACACATCGTCGGCTGCATGCTCGGCGCCGCCGCCGGTGACGCGATCGGTCTGCCGTTCGAAGGGCTGTCCCGTCATCGCGCAGCCAGGCTCCTTGGTCCGCCCGACCGGCACCGATTCCTCCTGGGTCGCGGCATGGTCTCCGACGACACCGAACATATCTGTATGGTGGCGCAATCGCTGATTGCCTCCGGCGGGGAGGTCGAATTATTTCAACGCTACCTCGGCTGGCGATTCCGTTTCTGGCTCCTGGCGCTTCCGGCCGGCGTCGGGCTTGCCACTTTGCGGTCCATTATCCGGCTTTGGATCGGCTTCAGCCCGAGCCGGAGCGGCGTCTTTTCGGCCGGCAATGGCCCGGCCATGCGCGCCGCAATTCTCGGCGCCGCCGTCGATAATCTGCAAAGGCTCCGTGAACTGGTCCGCGCATCGTCGCAGATAACCCATACCGATCCGAAGGCCGAATATGGCGCCTTTGCCGTCGCCCTGGCAGCCCGCATGGCGCGCAAGCATCAAAACGTTTCTCCCGATCAGTTCCTGCATCAGCTTCGATCATCCCTCGGCAGTGGAGCGAATGAGCTGATTGCCCTGCTGGCGGAGGCCGCCAATTCCGCGAACAATGATCAATCCACGCAATCGTTTGCCCACTCCCTCGGTCTCTCCAGAGGCATATCCGGGTACGTTTACCATACCGTGCCCATTGCCATTCACGCCTGGTTCGTTCATCCACGTGATTTTCAATCCGCCGTTAGCGCGGTAATCCGATGTGGCGGCGATACCGATACGACGGGCGCGATTGTCGGGGGCATCGTCGGCTCCGCGGTCGGCAAGGACGGCATCCCGCGGGAATGGATCAATCGCTTATTCGAATGGCCTCGATCGGTATCGTGGATGGAACGGCTGGGGGCGCAACTCGATTCCAGCATTCACGCCGCTGCCGGGGGCGCGCCAATCAAGCTGCCGGTATGGGCCCTGTTGCCTCGTAACTTGCTCTTCCTGCTCGTCGTCTTATTCCACGGCTTTCGGCGCCTGCTTCCGCCGTATTGAACGGCGGAAAAGGTGCGCGCGCTTGCGCTTTCGAAGCCCTGGTGAAGATACAGGCGTGCCGTTTCGGTAATCGCGTTCCGATCCTCTCAAGCCGACTTTATCATCTCATGAAGACGGCTCAACTCCTGCTCCAGCGTGTTGTCCGGCATGTCTTCCTCGGCGCGCCGGTACCAATACTTCGCGTTGCCGATATCACCTTCTACTCTGTGCAGATAGCCGTGAATCAGGCAGGAGATTCGATCAGAATGCGGCTGAACCAGTTTATGAGCTTCCTCCCATTTTCCGTGTTTTACGAGTTCCAATGCTTTGGCATGATCACAGGTCATATCCTGCTCCCGGGGAATTGAAGGAGGTGTTCAAAATTTATCGATCACCGATCGGTGCCGATGCCGAAGTGCGCGAAGCTCGAAGATTCACCGGCTTTGAATATTACCGCGGGCGGGACGGCGCTTCAGTCCTTGCATTTGCTTTTGTAAATATGCAGGCTCGGTCCAATGCTTGGATTCTACATCTCCCTTGCGAACCGGCTTCACCGCGCGCGAGCGATCGTGTGGTTTCTCGCGGCGATCAGCGCGGGCGGTTTCGTGACAACCCTCTTCCTCTCCCAGGGCAAGGCGGACGAAGCGTATATGCTGGCCTTCATCGCGCTGCTGCTATGGTCGCTCTGCCTGCTGGTGTTGATTTACACCTTCATTCATCCGCTGCCCGTCATCGAGCGCGAAGACGGATTCTTCAGCCGGGCAAAGAAGAAGCTGGCGCTCGGGATGCGCTGGGTGATGGCGTGGACGATGACGCTGTTGTGCGTAGCCGTGGTCTATGTCTCGTTCCGTGCGGGCAGTATCGCCGTGCAGAGCCTCGGGGCCTGAGTATCGGACATTCCGGGCCGTGACGTTAAAGATCGCTACAAGCATTTGAAGCTGCAGGTTAAGTCTTGACGAGCTCTGAATGTCGCTGGGTTAACGCTTCTCCAGCGGGATGTAGCCGCGCAGTGTCGGCCCGACGTAGATCTGCCTCGGCCGGTCAATGCGCGCATTCGAGTTCGTGCGCACCTCCCGCCAGTGGGCGATCCAGCCGGGCAGCCGGCCGATGGCAAACATGACCGTGAACATGTTGGTCGGTACACCGATGGCGCTCATGATGATGCCGCTGTAGAAGTCCACGTTCGGATAGAGCTTTCGCTCCAGGAAGTACTCGTCTCGTAGCGCAATCTCCTCGAGCCTGAGCGCAAGCTCCAGCAGAGGATTGTTGACTCCCAGTTTCCCCAGCACCGCGTGGCAGGCGGCCTTGATGATCTTTGCCCTCGGGTCGAAGTTCTTATACACGCGGTGGCCGAAACCCATCAAGCGGACGCCTGATTCCTTCCGCTTCACTTTTTCGACCAGGCTTTCGACGCTTTCGCCGCTTTGCTCCAGCTTCGAAAGCATTTCGACCACCGCCGCATTGGCTCCGCCATGCAGCGGTCCCCAGAGGGCGCACACGCCCGCTGATATGGAAGCGTAGAGGCTCGCCCGGCTGGAACCCACCATGCGCACCGTGGAGGTAGAGCAGTTCTGCTCGTGGTCGGCGTGCAGGATCAGAAGCGTATCCAGCGCCCTCACCACCTCCGGTGAGGGTTCGTACGGGTCGAACGGCAGCGAGAACATCATGTGCAGGAAGTTCGCTGTGTAACGCAGATCCGAGCGCGGATAGTTGATCGGCTTTCCGGTTGATTTGCGGAAGCTGGCCGCGGCGATGGTGCGGATCTTGCTCATGATGCGCGCCGCCGCCTCCATCAGCTTGTCGTCTTCTTCCGGCTGCCGCAGCTCCGGCTGAAAGCAGCCGGCGGCGTTCACCATGGCGGACAGGATGGCCATGGGCGCCGCCGTCGGCGGGAAGCCGTCGAAATGGTGACGCATGTCCTCGTGGATGAACTGGTGTCGTGTGAGCAGCCGGCGGAACTCGGTCAGCTGCGCTTCGTTGGGCAGCTCGCCGAATATGAGCAGGTAGGCGGTCTCGACGAAGGTGGACTTCTCCGCCAGCTCTTCGATGGGATAGCCGCGGTAGCGCAGGATGCCCTTTTCGCCGTCGATGAAGGTGATATGGCTCTGACAAGCTCCGGTGTTGCCGTAGCCGTCATCCAGGGTCACAAGGCCCGTGGTGCTTCGAAGCTTGCGGATGTCGATGGCCCGTTCGTTCTCCGAGCCGGTGATGATGGGAAGCTCGACCGATTTGTCGTCGTAGCGCAAGGTTGCCGATTGGGCCATGGGACTGCTCCGGTTGAGGCTCCGGGCCACGGTTGAGGCCAGGCGGCCGCGTATTTTAATTCGGTTACTCAAAAGTGCCAGCACTCTTTTGAGTCGACGCTCTGGTCACCGGGCGGGGGGCCGGGAAGCGCGCCGGATGGGACTGAACGCGGGCAGACAATACGCTTTGCTCCCTCGATTCCGAACCGTGCCGGCGGCTCATTAATGCCGGCTGAAACGGTTCGAGCACTTGTCGTGTCCTCGTGTACACCTGGCGCTGTCCGGTGATCCCGCTCGGCTCTCGGCGCGGCCTGACCGCGAACGAAGCGGCCGCGGCCGGCGCTCTCCCGGCTTGACGTGGATCATGGGACCGATCTCCGGGGGCACTAGATTGACTCTCGATCGGGATCCCGGCGGCAGCAAACGACACCGTGTCTCCGGATGCGGTGTCAGGGTGAGTAACTATTCCGGCATGTCAAAAACACAGCATACAAAGACCCATGAGCACATGGCCGCTTTCGCCCTGGGCTTTCGCCCGTTCTTTCTCGGGGCGTCGGCTCTGGCCGTTGTCGCCGTAAGTCTCTGGCTTGGCGTTTACCATTTCGGCGTTTCGCTCGGTTTTGCCACGTTGTCGCCCACGCTCTGGCACGCCCACGAGCTGATTTACGGTTATGCAATGGCGGTGATTGCCGGATTCCTGCTCACGGCGGTCAGAAACTGGACGGGCATCCAGACGGCGGACGGATGGAAGCTGCTCGCACTGTTTTCGCTCTGGGCGATCGCCCGCATCACGCTTTTCTTCGGCGATGCGTTCATCGCGGTCGCCGCGGCGTCGGACCTGGCTTTCGTCGCGGCGCTTTCGGCCGGCGTCATCATTCCCATTCGGCGGTCGAGGCAGTGGCGGCAGCTCGCGATCCTTTCCAAGCTAGTGCTGCTCGGCGTCGGGAACTTGCTTTTCTATGCCGGTTCGTTGGGTCTTTTGGAGCAGGGTGGTCGATGGGGAGTCTACACCGGGCTCTATCTGGTCATCGGACTGATACTCACCATGGGTCGGCGCGTCATTCCGGGATTCATCGAACGCGGCGTCGGCTATCCGGTGGAGCTCAGCAATCGACGCTGGGTGGATCTTTCGAGCATGGGGCTGTTCGTTGTCTTCTTCATTCTCGACACCTTCACTCCTTTTAAATGGATCGCGGGCTGGGTGGCCATGGCATTGTTCCTGCTGCACGCAATCCGGGCGATCGGCTGGCACACGTCCGGGATCTGGCAAAAGCCTCTGCTCTGGAGTCTCTACCTCGGGTATCTCTTCATCACCCTCGGCTTCGGCCTTTACGGCTTGAACGCGTTGGCTGACTTCGGCTCGTACTTCATCGGGATCCACGCGTTCGCCACGGGCGGGATCGGCCTTATCACGCTGAGCATGATGGCCCGCGTGTCGCTCGGCCACACGGGACGAGACGTGCATACACCGCCGAAGGCTCTGAACCGGGCGCTTGTTCTGGTGTGCCTGGCGGCTGTGGTCCGGGTGTTGATGCCGGCGGTCGATGCGCAGCACTATTCAGTCTGGATTCTGTTCTCGGCGGCCCTCTGGATTCTCGGGTTCATGGTGTTCGCATGCGTATACTTTCCGATCCTTTCCCGGCCACGGGTGGACGGTCTGCCCGGATGAAACCTGCAACAGGCGAGAGCTCGGTACAGCCGAATGGACTGCTTGATCCCGGACGACTGGATTTGTAAACAATCAGGGGAGGAAGGGCGATGGCCTGGTCATGGCTCACGGTCGCGGCAAAGACAATTCCCTGGGGCACCATAGTCAGGCGCGCCCCGGACATCATCGATGCGGCGAGCGGCCTGCTGGCCAGACAGAAAGCCAGGCGGACTGCTGAGAACGCCGCGGCGCAGACCGAGACCCAGTTGAGTGAAATTCGCTCGCGTCTCAGCGATCTCGAGAGTCACGATCAGGAGACCGCCGAGGTGGTGAATCAGATCGCACAGCAGACCCGGGACATCTCTATCGGAATGGAGGTGCTGGCGGCAAAGATCCGCTTGCTGACGGTGCTCTTCGGCACGACGCTGATTCTGGCCGCGATCGCCATTGCCGTCGCGGTCTCCGGGTAGGATTCTGCACCGGTTTTCCCGCTCAGCCCGGCAGGAGCGCGCCGAGATTTATCAATGCGGCGCGCTGTTTCTCAGGCCACCTGCTCCTGCTTGCTTCGATAGACCTCGACGCCCTTGTGGACCTCCGCGATATACGTCATCGCGGGCGCCCCGCCCATGAGCATTGCAACCTTGCAGACATCGTCGATCTCGGCGTCCGTCGCGCCGGCATCCAGGCATTTCTGTACGTGGACCCCAACGCAGTACTTGCACTGAGCGGTGATGCTCATGCCGAGCGCGATCAGCTCTTTGGTTTTCGAGTCGAGGGCGGAGGGTTTAAGGGCGGCATCGACAAAACCGGCCCATGCGCGCCAGGAATCCGGCGACGCTTCCCGCATTCTGCGAATGCCGTGCTTCAGGTCTTCCATGGTGTCGGGCATGTCGCCTTCGTAGTGAACGCTCATCTTCTGTTTCCGTCCTGGTTAAAGGATGTCCGAGTCGTCCGAGCGAAACTCCCTGCAAGCAAAGTCAAGGCAACCCGGACATCTCGAATACCGATCTGTGTTTCTACTCTGACGTCATGTGGCGGCGGCGTTGATGGTCCATCCTGCCGTAGTTGTGAAGGTAGCCTCCTGCTCCACTTCCGTAGCGGCCTCTTCGAAGGTTTTCCCGCTGCTCATCGGTCAGGACCGCACGCTGGCGGTTGTGCGCTTCGATAGCGGCCTCGATCATCTGCCGCCGGAGGTCGAATATCTTTCCGTACGCTGCGCCGATTCTTTTGGGGTCGGGCGTCTCATCGGCGTAAAGCTGCAACAGCTCGCCTCGGGCGTCGATGATCTCGCCCTGGAGTGTCCAGTTTTGCTTGCGCAGCCCGGTTTCTATGCGCGCGATCTGCTTTTGCTGCTCGCTGTTCAGCTCGAGCCCGGACATCGGGCCAATCCCCATCATGCCGGGGCCCAGGCCATAGCCGCCCATCATGCCGGGGCCCATGCCGTAGCCGCCCATCATGCCGGGGCCCATTTCACTGCCACCCGTCATCCCGCAGCCCGGGCAATACTCGTTCATGGCGTCGGACTCCATCCCGTATCCCATTCCGTAGCCCGGGTTCCGGTCCTCGATGTCGTCGCCGTGGGCGAAAGCACCTGGTGCGGCGACGAATGCGACAGCAATCGCTGCCGTCAATAGACCTGCAATCAATCCTCTTGCTGCCATAATTCTGCTCCTGTCGAAACTCGACTCGGATCTGTATCGTTGGATCCAATCCTAGAGTGGCTCCCAGGGCCTTCGTTGACCCAGATCAATGGGCCACTGGACTTTGTCCGCACGAGGGAAGCAGTGGGATGGCAAAGAAGTCGAAAACCGGGAAGCCGGGGAAGAAGAAGGCCACGCGGGATGCGAAAAAAACACCCGCGAAACGCGGGGCGCCAAAGAAGCCGGCACGTCCGAAGAAGAGACCTACCGTTAGAAAGGGCAAGGAGGTCCCGCTTGGATACCTTCACAGCGCGGGCGGGCTGTTGATTCCGGCCAAAATGAGCGAAGAAGTGACCCCGGTGCCGCCCGCAAAAATCAGGTCCGGGCTTACCAAAGCTCGGGATGAGATCAAGAAGCTCATGGAAGCGCTGAGCGAGCTTACGGAGGGCTACACAGTATCCGAGATTGAGCTGGCGGCGAGTTTCAACGCCGACGGAAAATTCCTCGGTATCGGAGTTGGCGGTGCCACGACCATAAGGGTGCGCTTTCGCCCGGAGGAAAACGGCGGGTCCGCCTAGTCCGACTCCGGATTATGCTGAGAATGCGCCATCGATTAAAAAACGGGTCAGCCGGTCATCTTCCCGCCATGCTCAGAGTCTCTCGCCCCGCCGCTGGGACGCTGGTCATCTCCCAGGGACGAGCGCAGGCGTTCGTAAGACTGGCGATCTGGATTGGCGTAGTGGGTTTGTTTTACCTCGTGGTGCTGGGGGAGACGGTGCTGAGCGGAGCACCTGCGGCAAACGGAAGAGGCGTCCCGTGGCACGAATGGGCGCTGCTGCTTTTTCCGCTTTCTCTCCTTCCCTACCTGTTCAGCCTGGTTCGCACGTTGCGTCGCGCCGATGAGCTGATTCTCGACGGTCGCGAGAAAATCGTTTCCAGAGGCAGGCGGACGCTGGCGGTGTTTACGGACATCCGCTCGCTCGAGTTGAAAACCGTCCACGGTTCCTGTGAAGAATTTCGCTTGAGCGCAATTCTCAGCAATGGTCGAAGCATCGAGCTGATGGAAACCGAAGCATCGGCCGCAATCGGGACGCTGGCGCGGGAAATGTCCGGGTTGTTGCAAGTTCCATTAATCCGCAAGGCGTGACCCCGGCTCCGCCGGGTCGCGGAACGGCCGGTGACTGGCCGATTCGGTCGACAGCCGCCTGCCCGGCCGGAGCCGTTTGGAGTCGGTGGGGCGGGAAGAAAACCCCCATTGGGGGCAGCGAGACCTCCCGGGGCAGGGCACGGAACTCTCGCCTGGAGCTCGTGCTCAGCGGTCAGTCACTCTTTGAGCCTGTAAGAAGGGGTCGGCGCCATTGAGCCGCGCGCGATCGTTCCGGCTGCCTGTATTTTCCAACCGGCGTTTTTTTGATTGGTCCAAAAGAAAAGGGCCGAAGCCCCCGGACTCGGTCCAAGGACTCCGGCCCGTTTGTCCGGGCCTTCACTCGTGGCGCTGCCAGTACGCGTAGCCTGCCGGGGTGAGCTCACCGTCGGAAGACACGTAGCCCCGCTCCATGGCGTCTCTCAACACAAGATGATCGCGCGGGTGGCTCAGATAGAGCGAACGATCGCCGTAGTGCTGGCTCAGCAGCCTCACCAGGGCACGCTCGGATGCATCCAGTTTGATGTTCGTAACGGTTGCCATCTTTCACTTCCAGACGGGGGCCGTCCCCGAAAGTCTTCACTGGGATAGGTAAAAGCAACCGACGTGCCAGAAGAATTTGCCGGCGCGATTGGATAAGACGATTTGTGAACCAGTCGTCGAAGTCGGCGCCGATCGTCGCTGAAAACGAACCTGGGACCGTTTCCCGGAGCTCGAAATAAGTTCATCAATTTCATATGGTTACGTTAAAATGGAGAGACGCGCAGATGGAAATTCCCAGTCAGGATCAGGAACTGCAGGCGCTGTTGATATGGCATCGAAAGCGCATATTGAGTGCCTTTTGCGCGACTTTGCGCATAATTTGCTGAAAAACCGCAGTCGTTCGGCGGGTAGAATCGACGACTGGATCACGTTTTGGCGTGAGCGCCACGGGCAGGCGGAAACGGGCGGGGCACGAATCAGCCGTGGCGACGAATGTCCTGAAGATCCTGAGGCAGTCTCGACCTTCAATTTCGGCCGTCGCCCGTTGACCCGACGACAGGAGCCAAGGTGCTGGTGAAAAGACTCAAGAAGCTCGTCGCGCTCGTTTTCGGTCTCGCGGGGGTGGCGATGCTGTGGCAGGGAGGCGGGTTCATCTGGCTGGGATTCTTTTCCCTGATTATCGGTCTGTTGGTTCTGGTGAGGCCGGATGGCGCGGAGCAAGGTGATTCCGCCGCGCTGGCTGAATACGAAAACCTGCGCCACGGCCACCCCTCGCGAGACACGACGCGCAGCGATTATTTTCTGAACGGTCCGACGGGCGGCGGCGGTCCGGGCGACGGCGGCGCCGTCTGACGCCCGGTGGGCCGCGCACGCCACGTGGTCCTCGAGGGAGAAAAATGAGCACCCAGCGAAAAGCCACGCTCGAGTTACTCGACGCCATTCAGGATGCCTTCAACCGTCACGACGTGGAGGGAATCCTCGCCCACTTCGCGGAAGAGTGTGAATGGCTCATGGCAAGGGGGCCGGACCCCTGGGAGGCCAGGCGCCTCAAGGGCAAGGTGGAAATCGGCGCGGTGCTCGCGGCGCGCTATGCGGTGGTTCCGGATATGCGCTGGGTGGACATGCAGCACTTCATCGCCGAGAAGGGAACCCGCGCCTGCTCGGAGTGGACGGTGAAGGGTACGCCGAAAGACGGCCCGCCCATCGACTGGTTGGGCTGCGATATCTGGACCTTTCGCGACGGCATGGTGACGAAGAAAGACACCTACTGGAAGTACATCGGTTAGGCATCAGGCGCGCAGGAAGGCCGTCATGTCCGCCAGAACTGGCGCGCTGTCCCGCAGGGGCTTGGAAAGCGCCAGCAGAAGCCCGGCGTGCCCGAT
>DATIPL010000766.1:0-4135 GCA_035471965.1 Gammaproteobacteria bacterium | reverse complement strand
GACGACGCCCGCGCCGACCAGGTGCGGTGGCGCCAGGCCGGGCTCAAAACCTTCGAGCCGGTCTATTTCGAGCTGAGCGCGACGCTCCCCGACGGCAGCAAGGCGGAGGTCGCTTTTACCATCGCCTTCGTACTCCATCAGGACATGCCCGACGCCGTTTTTTTCTGCTGCCAGCAGCACGCGCCGGAAGCCTTCTGGCAACCGGAGTACCAGCGTCACGCAAACCGGGCCATGGATTTCGCCTCGGTCATCCTCGCCGCCGAGACACCGCGACGACATGCGGCATTCTTCCGGGCGCTTTTCGGCGCTGACAGCGTCGAGGTCAAACGAGACGCGCTGACTATCCATACCGCCTCGGGAATTGTGGAAGTGATCCCGCCGGAAGCATCGGTCACGCGTTTTGCCGGTGTTTCCGGAATCGATTCGAGTCCGTCCGCGCGATTCGTGGCGGCGGGGATCCGGACGGCCGATCTCGGCGCCGCCGACGCATGCCTGGAACGCGGCGGCATAGAACGCGTGCGCTCGGATGAGCGCATCCTCGTCTCACCGGCGACCTGCCACGGCATCGCCCTGGAGTTCGTGGGGACCTGACACCAAGAGTCAATCTCGCCCGACCAGTCCGTGGAACCGGCGGACGACGGAAATCCCCCTGGCGGTGTCTCACAGGGACATCCCCGTTCGATCGTTGATCCGAATTGATTCTCTTTCCGGAATTTTCATGCTCGCCGCGTCGTGCGTTACGTCCGTCGTTCTTTCTGCGGAGACGCAGCTCCCCGAGTAGGCGCGCGATCAGGTCGGATTTATGAACATTGGCCGCCCGGAAGCCGTTATTCTCGAGATCGACGGCGAGACGGAGAGTCGCGCGGAATTCCGGCGCTTCAAAGTGCCGGAGAAAGCGTTGCCGACCATCGCCGACGAGAAGGCGAACCGCACGCGAAGCCTCGCCGGAGCCGTAGCGCGCAAAGGGCTCGAAGTGAAGCACATTTCGGCATCTCTATCGATACAGGACCAGCGGGACGTGGATCCACCCGAGGTCCGAGCGGTGAATCTGGCCGTCACTCATGGCAGCATCAATTCGTCCGGTACCCTCAGCGTCGGCGGCAGCGGCGACGGCAAGAGATTGCTTCGGGCGCAGGCGGAGAGCGGGATGAATTCGGGGCGGCCGGAACGGTCGCATCGGGCAGGCGGCGGACGCTCGAGCGTTCCGGAAAGGAGATACTGTCCCCGCTTGCCCTCTTCTCGCTACCGTCTGTGAAGCGCAATCAGGCTCGGGACCATCGACTGCTCGATCCATCATGCACTCGCGGACACTCTGCGTGCCGCGCTGCGCGCCGACCGGCCCAGCATCCACGCCGGAAGCAGCGCCAGCAAGAACACCAGAGCGATGACCCGGAACCCGTCTTGAAAAGCCAGAGTGACGGCCTGGGCATAGATCATGTCGCCCAGGTGCTCCAGGGCCACGGCCCGCTGCAAGATTTCCGGCAAGCCGGTCTGGCCGAGCAGTTCTCCGGCGCGCTGTATCAGCTCCCGCGTGACCGCGTTGTCGGCACTCTGGGTGGTGGTCAGCGCGTCGGCGTGAAACTGGGTGCGGCGTTCAATCAGCGCGACCAGGGAGTTGATACCGAAGGCACCACCCAGCTGGCGGAAGAAATTAACCGTTCCCGAGCCAGCGTTGAGCTCGTCCGGTGGCAAGGTCTTGATTGCCGCGGTCATCAGCGACGGCATGATGAACCCCATCCCAAGGCGTCCCACCATGGCGAACAGGACGATGTTGAGATATGCGGTGTTGACGTCCGCGGTGGCGAGCAACAGCGTCCCGGTGACGAACAGCAGGAAGCCTCCAATCAGCGGACCTTCGGGAGACACGCGATCCGAAAGCCAGCCGGTGAAGGGGAAGATTGCCACCAGAACCAGACTCGCCGGCAACAGCAGCGACCCGGCGGCGGTGGGCGTCAAGCCTTGAACGAGCTGGCCGAATACCGGTACCGCGTAGGTGGTCGAGAAATTGCCGACACCGTAAACGAACGCGACCAGTATCGCCGCGGCAAAATTTGGATTGCCAAAAAGCGAAAACTGCAACAGCGCCGCATCTGCCCGAAGCTGCGACTGAATGAACGCCGCGCCGGAGATCCCTCCGACGACGAAGTACGTCACAATCGTGTCCGAACCCCAGCCTTCCCGCTGCCCGTTCGCAATCCCCGACATCAGGCAAAACAGAGCGACGCACAAAAGCACGTAGCCGACCCAGTCGAATGGCACGCGCCCCTTATCCGTCTTTTCCGACGGCATGAAGAACGTGCCCATGATGAGCGCGACGGCAACGAGCGGAAGCGGGACGAAGAACATGTAGCGCCAGCTCAACGCATCCGTGACGATACCGCCCACCAGGGGGCCGAGACCGAGCGCCAGCACCAGTCCCATGCCGTAGATCCCCATGGCGGTGCCGCGCCGCCCAGGAGGAAAGACCTGAATCAGAGTAACCATGACCAGCGGCTGGACGACGCCAGCGGCGAACCCCTGCATGACGCGACCGACGATGACAAAATCCAGGGTCGGCGACAGAGCGCAGAGAAAGCCGCCGGCGGCGAAAATCGTCAACACGATAGTAAACGCGAGCCGCTGACCGAAGGCGCCGACGAACCATGCGTTGAGAAGCTGGCTCGCAGTCATGGTGGCGATGAACGCAGTGGCGACGAACTGGGCGATGTCCTGGCCGACGCCGAACGCACCCATGACGTTGGGAACGGCGACGTTAGCCACGGTTCCAGTGAGCACCATGGTGAACGAGGCGGTGACGCCGGTGAAGGTGACCAGCCAGAGGTAGCCCCGGCCATAGCGCTCGTAAAGCGCGTCAACGGTTTCGGACGTCAATCCTGACCTCCACCATCATTCCAGGCTTGAGCATGCGATCGTTCTGCTGGATTCCGATGCGCACGGGCAATCTCTGGGTGATCTTGGTGAAGTTGCCGCTGGGGTTCGGGTTTGGAAGCAGGGCGAACTTGCCCGTGGTGGTATTGCCGATGCTTACCACTTCGCCCCGGAAATTCTGATCGGGATAAGCGTCCACCTGGATTTCGACGGACTGGCCGATTTTCAGCTTTCGAACCTGTGTCTCCTTGATATTTGCTTCAATCCATATCCGCCTTGGGTCGTGAATCAGAAGCAAACGCTGTCCCGGGGTGACGAACTCACCCGCTTCCACGAAGGTTTTGTCGACAACGCCTTCTATAGGGCTGCGGATGATTCGATCGGCCAGGTCGAGCTTTTGCTTTTCGAGTCTGGCACGCAGGGCGGATTCACGATGACGCAGCATTTCGACCTCTCCGTCGAGAACATTCAGCCGCTCCCGCTCGGCGCGGGCTTCCTGAATGCCGGAGCGTGACTCCTCGAGTTCCGCCACCGCCATGCGATGTTCGCCCTGGATCCGCCGGGCGGTGGCGCGCGCCTGATCGAGCTGCTGTTTCGGAATAACGCGCTTTTCGAAAAGGGACCTGGCGCGGTCGAGCTCCGATAACGCCAGCTCCAGCTGCGGCTCCAGCGCGGATACGGAAGCTTCCGCCGCGCTCATCTTGGAAAGCTGTGTCTCGTATCGGCTTCTCGTCTGCTCGTCGATGAGTTTGCGCTCGGCGTTGAGTCGCGCCCGCTCAGAAGACACCGATCGCATCTGAGCCTCCAGTTCGTCGACCAGCAGCTTCGACTCGCGACCGTCTATGCGCACCAGCACCTGAGCCTTCGTAATCCCGTCACCCTCGTCAACGACGATCTCTTCCACCCAACCGGAAACCCTGCTGCTCACGGTGATCAGCTCACCGGCGATTCTGGCATCGATCTCGTGGACGTGGGTGATGCGGTTACGAACCTCCCAGGCCCCAAAACCCGCCCCCGCCAGCACCAGCACGATCACCAGCCCGCGCTGGAAGCCTCGAATGTGTAGATACCGGTTCAATGTTGCCATCGAGATCGTACTTTCGAGACGGGGTCGAGGTCGCACATCCTTCGAGCTGCCGTCCCTTCGCTGTCTCGTTCGGATCGAAGGGATCCACTCCTTACGCCGGACCGGGAATAAGAGCCTCTTTCAGGTTTCCACATCCGCGATCGCAGGCTATTCTTCTTACGATCAGCTTCACCGCGTGAA